>OY787533.1:2707615-3008461 GCA_963678925.1 uncultured Acidaminobacter sp.
TTGAACTTAAACCGACATGTGCACCGCAGTTTATGAGTCTGGCAAAGGAAATGGAAATTTCCATGCGCTTTACAAGAGGGTGTCTGGCCGGGATGAGTTACTGCTGCATACTACCTGACGGCAAGGTGCATGTTTGTCCGTATTTACCCATTGAAGCCGGTGATGTACGCGAGAAGACCTTTGATAAAATATGGGCAGAGAGCCCAGTTTTCCATGCCCTTCGCGATTTTTTAAATTATGAAGGCAATTGCGGTGCATGTTCCAATCTGGATATTTGTGGTGGCTGCAGGGCAAGGGCATTTTATCAGACTGGGAACTACCTCGGTGAGGATCCCATGTCGGCACACTGCTTCAGAGGACCTATGGAGGAATCATGAATCCAATTGAAAAAGAGTTGATGAATATATTACAGGAAGGGATACCGCTTGTGAAAAGGCCTTTTCAGGAAATTGGACAGGCCCTTGAACTTACGGAACAGGAAGTCATTGAAATGATTGCGTCTTTGAAGGCGCGGGGACTTATCAGACGTTTTGGCGGTATTGTCAATATTTCAGAAATGGGAATTTCCAGTACCCTAGTTGGACTTCAGGTAAGGGAAGAAAAGCTCAGGCAGGTCGCCGAAGCGGTAAGTGCCTACCCGGGCGTGACCCATAATTATGAACGGGACGACGCGTATAATTTATGGTTCACCCTGATGGAGCCATCTGAAGGGCAGCTGCGTGTGCATATTGAAAAAATTCGGGCACTGGAGGGCGTAGATGCTCTGATCAACCTGCCTTCGAAAAACAAATACAAGACAAAAGTCATTTTGAAACTATAGAGGTGGACCTTGGACAATACGGACATTAAAATTCTTCTGGAAATCTCAGGTGATATGGCGCTTGATCCCCAACCCTTCAAGGGTGTGGCTGAAGCAGTTGGAATCAGTGAAGATGAGGTTCTTTATAGAATCAAGAACCTTGTTGATAAGGGCATTGTAAAGCGTATTGCCCCGATTCTGTATCATCAGAAGACAACATTTACAAAAAATGCCCTTACAATATGGGCGATTGAAGAAGCGCGCGTGAAAGAAATCGCTGAATTTTTTGCGGATTATACCCACATCAGCCATGTCTATGAACGTGCAACCGATGCGGAGTGGCCATATAATCTTTATGGAATGATTCATGCAAAGAGTACCCAAGAGATCGACGCGATTCTCGAGGAAATTCTTGAGCGGACAGGGCCTGTGCCGCATAAGGTCGTTTACACGGTTCGGGAGTGGAAGAAAACAAGCCCCAACCTGGAATATTTATTGGACGAGAAGATGTAATCAATAGAAATCCGTCGCTGGTCGTTTCGAAAATCAGCCGGCGGATTTTTTTTAGTGTTGACAAATAGTTTGGAAAAAGTTAATATGGTAGTGAAATTGATTGAGCACAATTAAATTTGCTCAAATTGTTAAGTCAAATTGCTAAGAAAGAGGGGATGCATTTTGGAAAAATATGATGCACTTAAGCTGGATAACCAAGTCTGTTTTCCCTTGTATGCTCTGTCGAGAAAAATCATCAAGCTCTACAAACCCCTTCTCGATGAACACAAGCTCACCTATACGCAGTACATTACAATGCTTGTCATCTGGGAAGAGGAGAAAATCATTTTTAAAGACTTGGGTCGCAGGCTTCAGCTGGACTCAGGAACGCTGACACCAGTACTGAAAAAGCTGGAAGCAATGGGGCATATCATCAAGTATAGAAATGAAGACGATGACAGGCAGGTGACAGTTGAGCTCACTGAAAAGGGTAGGGACCTGAAAGACGCTGTCGCAGACATTCCCTATAAGCTTTATGGCATGTTTGAGGGCAACGAAGACCAGCTTATGGCCTTAAAGCAAATACTCGACGCAGTTCTAAATTCTTTTGAAGACTAGTCAAATTCAAAAATGCCCATAGGGTAGAATTTGATTTCTTTATACCCAAATTAATTGAGCGCAATTAAATTTAACGAAATACAAATAAGGCATACAAAAAGTTTGGTGAAGAGGCAGAAAGCCTGTATGCAGAGAGGAGATAAACATGCAGTTTTATGATTTGAACGCAAGAGGCATGTACGGAGAAGACATCCGCATGAATGCCTATGAAGGAAAAGTGGTACTGGTGGTAAATACGGCCAGCAAATGCGGGTTGACACCCCAGTTCAAAGAGCTTGAGGAAATTTACGGCGATTATAAGGAGGCGGGCTTTGAAATTCTTGGTTTTCCCTGTAATCAGTTTGCCAACCAGGATGCTGGCAGCAACGAAGAAATTCAAAGCTTTTGCCATCTGAACTACGGCGTGACTTTTCAGATGTTTGAAAAGATCGATGTGAACGGTGCACAGGCACATCCGATTTTCAACTTTCTGAAGAAAGAAAAGGGAGGGCTCTTTGGAAGCAATATCAAATGGAATTTTACAAAGTTTCTGATCGACAGCAAAGGCAAGGTCGTTAAGCGCTATGCCCCGGCAACCACACCTGAGAAAATCAGAAAAGATATCGAGAAACTGCTTGCCGTTTAAGACCTTTGACTTTATCGGCAAGCTCAGCCTGCAATTTAAAAACGTAACTGTATACCACTCTATGTAAGATAAATAAGGAGAAAAAATGAGATTATATGACTTTACAGCAAGGGATATCGATGGCAATGAAGTATCTTTAGAAGCATACAAGGACAAGGTCCTTCTTGTAGTAAATACGGCAAGCAAGTGTGGCTTCACACCTCAGTATGAAGATCTTCAAAGACTCTATACATCCTACAAGGACCGGGGTCTTGAAATTTTAGGCTTCCCGAGCGGGCAGTTTATGGATCAGGAGTTTGATGAGCGCGGTGCAATCAAATCATTTTGTGCACTGAATTATGGCGTGGCGTTCCCAATTTTCGAGAAGATTGATGTGAACGGGTCAAAAGCACACCCGATATTTGAATATCTTAAAGACCAGGCTCCATTTGAAGGCTTTGACATGAGCAATCCGACAAACAAAGTGGTAGATTCGATTCTAAATGAAAAGTTCCCTGAGTTTGCCGTTGGCGATGCAATCAGATGGAACTTTACGAAATTCCTTGTTGACCGAGAAGGCAATGTCATTCAGCGTTTTGAGTCTTCTGTTTCACCGCTGGACATTGAATCCCATATAGAAGCCCTCCTGTAAATACAAGCAAAGAGTGTTTTTAAAGCTGAAAGACAATAAAATCCAGAGCGGCTGCTCTGGATTTTTTATGCATAGGGGTCAAGATTTCAATACGGTGCTTCATATCCTAAATGAGATGTATTAGACCGTAGCTAACACAAGATACAGTTAGGAATACAATGATCCCAAGGACTAAGGATTTTAGGGCTTCGTGTTCGAATTTTTTTAAATTTACTCTCAAGCCCATAGCCACCATGGACATCAATATGAACATGTTGCTTGATTTTATGAGTATGTCGATTACGTCTATTCCAGCTATTACAGTTGGGATGATAGAATACTCCACATTTATGGAATTTATTATACCCATAATCAAAAAGAGGATCACATACATTGGGAAGTGGGATCTCTTACTTGCATTTCCCTTATTAGCAAGACTTCCAAGAACTAATGCCACAGGTCCAAGCATGGCAACTCTAGCCATCTTAACTAAAACGCCTACATCAAAACCTATGGATTCAGTCCCTCTGGCTCCTGCTGCAGCTATAGCATGCGCGACTCCCTGCAAAGAAGTTCCTGCCCACACACCATATTGCAAATCAGTGATAGGAAGGCTTTTTGAAAGTGCGGAAAAGGCAATAACGCCAAGTGCACCTAGGATACTTATTACAGCTACAGAGGTAGTGACGTCTTCCTCGTCAGCACTTATGACTGGTCCCATGGCCACTATTGCTGATGCTCCGCAAACTGAAGAGCCTACGCCAACAAGCAAGGAAGCATTTCTCTTAATACCAAGTTCTTTTCCTAGCGCATATGCAAGTATTAGAGCAAGTGAAATAATGGTGACAATAATTCCTGCGATGACGGGTCCGAGTTCGAAAATGAGTTTGAAGTTAAGCTTTAGTCCCAGTAAAACAATGCCCCATTTTAATATGGTTTTGTAAGAAAATTTTACGCCGTCTTCGAGCTTTTCGTTGACTCCAAAAATATTGCCATAAAGCATTCCCAGAACGATTCCTATGGTAAGAGATTCAATAGTGGGAAATATCTTGCTGCTCAATAGCATTGATATTGATGACAATACAAAAGTAAAAAGTATACCTAATAAGTTTTTCTTCATTGTATGAGCCTCCATGTCTATTCAAATTGATTTTAGCATGGTTAGTTGATAAAATATAATAATCAATAGTGATTTATTGATAAGTAAAACTTATCGATGTTATTTATTTACCACCAATAAGGAGACATCATGCTGGATTATAGGGTCAATACATTTCTAAAGCTCTGTGAGACGATGCATTATCACAGGACGGCTGAGCTGCTGCATATGACACAGCCAGCAGTTTCGCAGCATATCAAATACCTCGAAAAGGTGTATGGATGCAAACTCTTTATCTATGACAGGAAGACACTTGTCATGACAGAGGAAGCCAAGCGTCTTGAAGCCTATGCGCGCTCCGCTGCCTACAACGATGCCCAGCTTCGAAGGGCTTTGAAGCAGGAAAAGACATTGCAGCTTCGAATCGGTGCCACAAAAACCATTGGAGAGTTTGTAATACAGGACAGAATTACGGCGCTGACGTTTAGGCGTGACATGACGCTCGAGCTGATCATAGACAATACGGAAAATCTTCTGGCCTTGCTTGAAAAGGGTAAAATTGACTTTGCCCTGATTGAGGGCCATTTTGATAAGTCGAAATATGCCTACAAGCTATTCAGGCGCGAGCGGTTTTCGGGACTCTGTGGGTACCAGCATAGGTTTGCAGGCAAATCCATCAGTTTCGAAGCCCTCTTTGATGAGGCCCTAGTGGTCCGGGAAAGTGGGTCTGGCACGCGGGCAATTTTTGAGCAATACCTGCATGAATATGGCTTTGATCTGGAACATTTCAGCAGGCGCATATCCATCAGCAGCTTCAAGCTGATTAAGGACATCATTTCAGAAGGGGAGGCTGTGACCTTTGCCTATGAAGCAATCGCAAAAGAAGACGACCGAATTGCTTTCTTCGATATTGAAGGGGCGAAAATTTACCGTGACTTCAACTATGTCCATTTGAAGAATACAGATGCAGACAAGCTGATTGATGTTTTCTCAGCTGACGCAAGTACCTTCTAAGGTTAACTCCTATGCTGAGTCATGAGAATGACAGGCAAGATGATAACAAAAACGGAAAAAGGAACTCGGAAGAGTTCCTTTCAGGTTGTCGACAAAGTCGACAAGTTGACAGATTCCCTTGAGTCTAAGCCCCACAAATGGAATCTGCTTATCTGATTCTGGCCAATCAAATATGAAAAAATGAAAAAGCAATATTAGGTGATGCGCCTTAGACAAAAAAGCATGCGCATGATATTATGAGTATATGACCAGAATAGCATTTCGGCAAGAAATTGTCAAAGCTCGAAGCATAAAATGGTATAAAATACCTAATTTGGATGATTGAATAATGATCAAAGATGGAGGGGAGAAGATGAAAGCAACCGTTCTTTACGACAACAATGCACCGGAAGGCCAATTGTTGGGCGGGCATGGATTTTCTGTATTCCTAGAAGCCGCAGGCAGAAAAATATTGATGGATACAGGGCTGAATCCTGACTTTCTAAGCAATGCCATACGTCTTGGCGTTGACCTGGAAGCGGTGGAGTACGTAGTTATATCTCATGGTCATTATGACCATACTGGTGGACTGAAGGCCTTTCTGGCCTTGAATAGCAAGGCGAAGGTCATTATACATAAGAAGGCATTTGGCGAATTCATGAGTACCAAAAATGGGACGCCAGAGTTTATTGGCATGGACCCTGAGCTTGAAATCGACTCGCGCTTCATTCTGATTGACGAGATATACGATATTGCCCCGGATATCAGGGTTTTCCCAGGAAAAATCGGAGCTGCCCTTCTTCCAAAGGGAAATGACAAGCTCTACATCAATACAAGTTCGGGACTGCGTCATGATGATTTCAGGCATGAAATTTCATTGATCTTAAACGCGGGGGACAGAACCCTGCTTGTCAGTGGCTGTTCCCATGGAGGCATCGTGAATATCGTAAATAAGGCGAATCGCTTAAGTTCAAAACCGGTCACCCATGTTTTGGCAGGCCTGCATCTGAAGGGGATGGATGCCTCTGTCAAAGAGGACAGGGAATTTTTTGACGGACTTGCAGCCGCGCTGGAGAGACTGGGTATTGAAGACATTTATACCTGTCACTGTACAGGTGGACCTGCAACGGCGTATTTGGGGCAGTATAAGAACTTCCATGAGACTCAAGTGGGCACGGTCATTTCCGTATGACCTTGGGAGCAAATTGACATAGTTCAAAGCAGGTCGGCTTCAAGGGCTTGCGACATATATAAAGACCCTATACACTTAGACACTTTTTTCAGTGTCCAGTCTATAGGGTCTATTTTAATACTTGGTTCTATTTTCTTTATTATACAACTGAATGGGTACGGCTGCGCGTGAAGGGTTTACGCACCTTGTATGCTCCAGCAGTACCTTTTGCAGATATGCAGATGTGTTCTATGGCATCCTGGTCGGTTTCGAAGAAGCAGTCTGATCCGATTTTATCCACCAGGCCGCTGTTGACCATAACCTTATGAGGCTGTTCGTTCACACCGCATATGACAAGATCGATGTTTTTGCGACCACACATATCAACCATGCGACTGAAGGCATGGAGGGCTGTCGCGTCCATTGAAGGGACATTTTGCATTCTTACAAGCAGCGTATCTGTTTCGTGGTTGATTTGACCTAAGGCGTTCAGGAACTTGTCTGCAGCGCCAAAGAAGAAGGGTCCGTTGATATCATAAACCTGTACACCAGGCAGGGCTTTGAGTTTTGTGTCTTCATTCAGGCGAACCGTGTCCCCTTCCGAGGCATCCAAAATACAGACGTCCACATTGGAGACGTCGCTCATACGCTTCATAAAGAGGAAGGCAGCGAGAATCATGCCAATTTCAATGGCTTTGACAAGATCGACCATGACAGTTACTGCAAATGTAACCAGAAGCACAATCATGTCGCTTTTTGGTGATTTGAAAAGCTTGACGAATTCACGCCATTCGCTCATGTTGTAGGCCACCACTATGAGGACAGCTGCCAGTGCCGTTAATGGAATCAGCTTGGCATAAGGCATAAAGACCACAAGAATCAGGAGCAGGGTCATCGCATGTACGATTCCCGCAACCGGTGTCCGTCCGCCGTTCTTTATGTTGGCAACAGTTCGTGCAATGGCTCCGGTGGCAGGAATGCCGCCAAAAAGTCCTGAAGCTGCATTGGCAACACCTTGTGCAATCAGTTCCATGTTGGAACGATGCTTTGCGCCAATCATGGCATCTGAAACGACTGCAGACAAGAGGGATTCAATACTGCCGAGAACCGCGATGGTAAATGCAGGACCAATCAGTCCTGTCACCTTGTCCAGTGTAATGTTAGGTAAAGTAAACTGTGGTGGTCTTGATGAAAGTGCACCGAACTTACTGCCGATGGTCTCAACAGGTAGGTTGAGTACTTTCACGAGAACCGCTGTGACGATGAGTGCGACAAATGCACCAGGAACCTTGCTTGTGACCTTGGGCCAGAGCAGTATGATGGCAAGGGCAATACTTCCAATTGCCAGTGTTTCCATACTGATCGTATCGATATGTTCGATGTAGCTATGCCACTTTTCAATGAATTCCGACGGAACTGCCCCCATGGAGAGACCGAGAAAATCCTTGATTTGTGAAGAAAAGATAACGAGTGCGATACCGCTTGTAAATCCTGTTGTAATAGGATAAGGAATAAATTTAATTATGCTTCCCATTTTGAGGAAGCCCATGACAATCATCATCAGACCGGCCATGATGGTGGCTATGGTCAGACCTTCAACACCATATGATGCGACGATAGAGTAGACAATGACCATGAAAGCGCCCGTAGGTCCGCCAATTTGAACTCGACTTCCCCCGAGGAGGGAAATAAGAAAACCGGCAACAATAGCAGTATAGAGTCCTTTTTCAGGGGAAACTCCCGAGGCGATTGCAAGGGCGATTGAAAGAGGCAGTGCGATGATTGCGACAATAATGCCGGCAGTAACATCCTTGAAGAACTGCTCTTTGGTGTAATCCGTCAATGTCGATGCCAATTTTGGCTTAAGTACAGACATTTAAACACTTCTTTCTTTAATTTTGAACATGCAATACCTATTGACGATGCGGTCATATTTTGACCAATGTATATGGTACGCCTCCTTGGGTCAAAATACAATGTTTTTATTTATGTACACTTGTATAAGTGTGTAAAATAGCGCAGGGCAGATGACATGAAAATGTAATCTGAGAGTTGAAAAACATAGGGGACATTCGGGTAGAAATCGGTTAGAATGATGCTAAGATTGAGAAAAGGCAGGTGAAGCCATGAAATTAAAAGAGTTGAAGCGTCTATACAAATACAACAAGGAGATGGATGCCTTCATTATCGATGTGCAGCTTGAAGATTATCGTGATGCATACAGCGAGTGGGATTTCTCTCCATTTAACAACCGGGATCTTGATGATGACCTGACGGAGTATTTGCTTGAGTGTTCCTATGAAATTCCCATAAAAATGCCATTCATTATAAGTTTTCATATATTGAACCAGGAAAAAAATGCCTCAAGGGAGAAGAAAAGCATAAAGGGCATGTATAATTATTTTGAGTACGAAATCAGGAAATTGAAGAACCATCGCATGCGACTGATTCGGGACACGATTGCTTTCTTTCTCATTGGAAGTATTCTCCTTGTCTCGGGTGCACTTCTTGAGGAGTACCTTTCAAAGGGCATACTTACCAAGGTGATTTCAGAAGGCTTCTCCATAGGCGGCTGGGTCATGATTTGGGAAATGTTCTACGCCTGGTTTTTCGACATTAAGAAGATTTCCTATAAAATACGGCATTTTGGCAAGTTGAAGGATTCTGAAATTGAGTATACGTACACATAAGGTGGTGTAGGCATGGCGGATTATTTTGAAGCGTTGATGGAAAGTGCTGTGGGGCTGAAGCTGTTCTGGTCTGTTCTGGTTGTGTTGGTGATTGTCTATATTTCCAAGCTGATCAAGAACATTTTTTACAGGACCATAAAAGACAACAAGAGGTATTATCCTATAAAAAGGCGCATTACCTATATCGCCACATTCGTTGCGATTCTTTGCATCGTGGTTATTTGGATGGACTCCGTATCCAATCTGACAACCTATATTGGTCTGTTGTCAGCGGGTATTGCCATAGCGCTTAAGGAAATCTTCGTCAATATAGCAGGCTGGATGTTCATAGAATCCAGGAAGCCCTTTGATGTGGGACACCGCATTTCCATAGGCTCTGAAAAGGGGGACGTCATTGACAAAAGACTCTTCCAGTTTACCCTTATGGAAGTGAGTGCTTTTGAAGAAGGCGAACAAAGCACGGGACGCATCATTGATGTTCCCAATGCCTATGTTTTTGCTTATCCGACTATTAACTACACGAAGGGGTTTGAATACGTCTGGAACGAGATCAAGGTGCTTGTCACCTTTGAAAGCGACTGGAAAAAAGCGAAGAAGCTTCTCTATGAAATCATTAACAAGGATACACATACGACCATAGAAAAGGCAAAGGGTCAAATTCAAACGGCGTCCAAGAAATATATGATCTACTACAACAACCTGACACCTATTGTGTATACGGATGTCAAGGAAAGCGGCGTTCAGCTCACCATTCGTTATTTGTGCAGTACCAAGCATCGGCGAACCACGGCTAACCGGGTCTGGGAAGATATTCTTGTCATGATGGATGAGAACCCGGACATTGAACTTGCCTATCCAACGCGGCGTCATGTTATAGACAGGGATAATGCATAGGTAATCACGCATGAAATTGGTAAAGATTTGACAGAGGCTCGACTGGATGATATAGTAGGTTTGTTGCACTAAAAAATTAAACTTAGTGAAGTAGCTTGCAGCAGTAATTTGGATTATAAGTATCGGTACGTTGGATTTCCGACAGATTGGTATAAATTTTCCGCATGAAAAATGAAACTGTGAGCGAAAAACCAATTTTTAGAACTGGGGTCTGCGCAGGTCCAAACTGGAGATGCGCTATACTATCATCTTGGTGGTATAATGTGAGTCTTTAATGGCGAAACTTAGGCACTCTAACTCTTTATATAAGGAGTTAGAGTGCCTTTTTATATACGCAAAAGCACCCTGGACAATGAAAATTAAACTGCAAGCATGTGCATGGTGACGAAATTCGAGTATGAGAAAGAGAAGAAAGGCCCACTTTGAGGCAAGTAAATGAGTAAAGGAGAGCTGATTGAATGCAGAGTAACATGAACAAAATTATGGAAGAGAAGTTATACAGCCGTAACTTCAAGGGATGGGGTATGGATATGAATCCAGTCGTTTCCTTGGGTGCGGGTCTGATTGTACTTATATTTTCAGCCTTTGCGCTGTTTAATCTGGAAGTGGCAAATCAGGTGTTTGTCAGTGTGAAAAGTGCCATTGTAAGCAATTTTGACTGGCTGTTCATACTTTCCAGCAATTTCTTTATTGGCGTATCCCTCTTTGTTGCATTTTCAAAGCTTGGAAATGTACGCATTGGCGGTGTGGACGCAAGGCCTGATTTCTCAAACTTTGCCTGGTATTCCATGCTGATATCCGCAGGGATGGGAATTGGACTCATGTTCTGGGCAGTAGGAGAGCCGCTCTACCACAGTGAGTTCGCACCACCGGTCTTTACGGGTACGGACAGTGCGACACAAGCACTTGCAACAACATTTTTCCACTGGGGTTTCCACCCTTGGGGTATTTATGCGCTGATTTCCCTGGCGCTTGCATTTTTCGCCTACAACAAGAAACTGCCGCTTTCACTGCGCTCGGTTTTCTATCCCCTATTGAAGGACAAGATCTTTGGTATTTGGGGTGACATCATTGATATCCTTGCAGTTGTGGCATGTCTGTTTGGTTTGGCGACTTCCCTCGGACTGGGCGTACAGCAGATCAACAGTGGTCTTAACTATCTGTTTGGCATTCAAATCAGTGTCTTCGTGCAGGTTGTCCTCATTGCGGCAATTACAGCAATCGCAACACTGAGTGTTGTGTCCGGCATTGATAAGGGCGTAAAGTTCCTTTCTGAAATGAATATCAAAATGGCATTTGTCTTTATGGCAGTGGTCTTTATTTTAGGACCAACCGCATTTATATTAAAAACCTTCAGCAACAGTCTGGGGCTCTACCTTAACAACTTCATCCAGGCCTCTTTCTTTATTGAAACAGGCAATGAAGGCTGGCAGGCAAGCTGGTCAGTATTCTACCTTGCATGGTGGATATCCTGGTCACCATTTGTCGGCATGTTCATTGCGCGCGTATCAAAGGGAAGAACCATTCGAGAGTTTGTCCTGGCTGTACTGATTGTCCCATCGCTCCTGTCATTTCTATGGCTGTCGGTTTTCGGTGGCACAGCAATCTACCTCAACCAGATGTTCGACGGACAGCTTTTTGCGACGGTGCAGAACAACCTGCCGGTCGCACTTTTCGAAATGATTCAGTACCTGGACATGCCGTTGCTGGAAGGTGTTCTAAGAACAGGTCTTTCCATTCTAGGTACCCTACTGGTCATTTCCTTCTTTGTCACTTCGAGCGACTCGGGGTCTCTGGTTGTTGACAATATCACTTCAGGCGGTAAGCTGGATTCACCAGTGCCACAGCGTGTGTTCTGGGCAGCTATGGAAGGCTTTATTGCGGCAGTACTGCTTTTGATTGGTGGTACAGAAGCGCTTTCAGCGCTTCAAACAGCAGTTATCAGTACGGGTCTGCCATTTGCGATCATACTGACACTTATGTCCTTCCTGCTTCTTGACAGTGTGCGTAAGGCATACAAAAAGCAGAAGGAAATCAGACAAAGAGATCATTTCGAGGAAATGATAGATGTGTTTGATATTGTAACGGATGAGTCGGATGAGTCCGGTGTAGCCTAATAAGTTCAAAGGATGTCAGAGCGTTTTTAATGCTCTGGCATTTTTTTATGCAGATGGCCAAGACCTGTTTTCACAAATATTCATAGGGGCGATTATTTCTAAAAAAATGAGCTATAATAGTATCAAAGGAAAGGAGCACACTATGGAAATCACATCTGAACTCAAGGAAAACCTTCTGCTGGAACAGCAGGATGAAATAACGGCACATCATTTGTACAAGCGTATTGCCAAGGTTACAAAGGATACGCGCAATCGACAGATTCTTGAACGGATATCTGAGGACGAGTTAAAGCATTATAAACGTCTTGAGATGCTCACAGGGGCCTCGCTCAAGCCCCAGCGCCTCAAGGTGTTTGTCTTCTTTTGGCTGGCGCGGATATTCGGGATTACCTTCGGGATTAAGCTTCTTGAGCGCTCGGAGAGCCAAGCCATTGATACATATAAGGAAACCAGTGACGCCCTTCCTGAAATTACGGAAATCATGCTGGACGAGGAACGTCACGAAACTGAGCTGATCGATATGATTGATGAGGAACACCTCAACTATATGGGGTCTGTTGTCCTCGGACTCAATGATGCACTTGTTGAGCTGACCGGCGCCCTTGCAGGCTATACCTTTGCCTTTCAGAACACGCGGCTTATTGCGCTCACAGGTCTGATTACAGGGATCAGTGCATCATTTTCCATGGCGGCAAGCGAATATCTTTCCTCTAGGCAGGAGGGCGGAGACGACGCGCTCAAGTCATCCATGTATACGGGTGCAGCCTATGTGTTCACGGTCATTGCCTTAGTGCTCCCATTTCTCATTCTTAAAAATCCATTTATCAGTCTGGTGGTGACCCTGGCCATTGCCGTCCTGATCATTTTCGTATTCAACTACTATATATCTGTTGCCAAGGATTATGATTTCAAAAAACGTTTCGTTGAAATGGCATCAATTTCCATGGGGGTTGCAGGCATCTCCTTTCTCATAGGAGTACTGATCAAGAAGTATATCGGCGTCGACATATAGGATGCTGTATTTTTAAGTTGTTGGAAACTGAGTTGACTTAACAGGCGAAGCTAGCTCAGAACTATAGACTCGACATATGGAGGGGAAATATGCAAACAAACAGAGACAAGGTCATTCAACACGGTGTACAGGGCAAAGTGGCGCATCCAAGATTTGGCGGATACCGTGTGGACACAGAGGGCAATCCCAGGGTCATTCCTGGAACAGGTGGCATCAACTATAATGTGAAGGTTGGTGACGGTGCATTCGGACTTGCCGGTGATCACATTGAACCTGGTGTTACAATCAAGAACCCTGAATCGGCTGAAAATGCGGCTCTAAACATTTTTGCGTGTATTGGCAATAGGGCAAGGGTTGTTTCGGGCGACGCAAAGGGTGCGGTTGGCTTTGTAACTGGTTCTCACGGCGGGGTAGAGCATCTTCTGGTACATTTCGATGCTGAGACACTGGAAAAGTTGAACTATGACGATAAAATCCTTATCAAGGGGTATGGACAAGGGCTTGAGATGACCCAGTATCCTGAAATCAAACTTATGAGCATTGATCCTGACCTGTTTGAAAAATGGGGCATTGTGGACAAGGAAGGCGTGCTGGAAGTTCCCGTCGCTGCTAAGATTCCACATGGACTCATGGGATCAGGAGTAGGATCGGGTTTTTCTCAAAAGGGAGACTATGATCTGATCACATCTGACAAGGCAGAGCTTGAAAGACTGGGTCTTGATCAGCTTCGCTTTGGAGATTTTGTCCTGATAGAGAACACAGACTGTGCCTTTGGACTGGGCGGCTATTTGCCAGGAGCTGTTTCCATTGGTGTTGTGGTGCATTCTGACTGTATTAAGAATGGACATGGTCCTGGTATTTCGATTGTGATGACATCGAAAAAGCCAGTAATTGAAGGCAAAATAAATAAAAAGGCCAATATCGCCGATTTACTGGGTGTGTAATTGCCTTAACTAGAGTAGACTGGGAGGCTGGTATGAAAATTGATAAGCTGAAAGCACTTGAAGATGCATTTTTAAGGGTTTATCCCGAGGGGTTCGACGCAGAGGAAATGCAGGCTATTAAGAAAAAACACAAGATGGACAAGATGCATGATTTTGTTGATCTTCACTTTTCTGAGGACAAGTTTGAGGATCCCCTTGAGGTTTTCGACCAGTTTACAAAGCTGATATCCAAGTCCTCTCTCGTTTCTGTCTTTGAAAAAACACAGTTTAGGAATGACGCGAAAATCATGTCTGAAATGGAGAAAAAGGCAATTTCACAAGGGATTTATGAGTTTCTTTATGGAAATCAAGGTGCCGGTTTTGAGACCATTGCAGAGATTCTTGCATCCTATAAGCTTGCGAAGTGGCCAATTTTAACTGTTCTGGGTGTTTATAAAGACCCAGGATACGAGGTGCTCGTCAAGCCTACGACAGTTAAGGGGATTCTTAAATATTTCGAAGTGGAAGACTTCGCCTATACAAGCAAGCCTAACTATGCTTTCTATACAAGCTATCGGGATTTTATCAATAGGATCAAGTCCCGTGCAGAGACGCATCTCAATGTGGATAATGCCGCATTTTGCGGATTTTTGATGATGACTATAAAAAAATAAGCATTAAGTCGGGAGCCCACAAAGCAGATGGTTGGGCTCCTTTTGGCGACTTGATTGAGAAAAAAATAACGAATATCGGATAACAAATAGGAGACAAGACCTAATAAATATTGTATCATTGGTATTAAAGATATATGTTTGGTAGGAAAGTGGGCGTATGAATGAGAAGACATTTCTCCAAAATGCAAATTATGACAGTGGAGCACCGAATCCTGTTCATTATAGCTCTGGTCGGATGTTTACTGTCAATCATATCCGTGTTCAGCAATATTTATCTGAAGCTGGGCTGGACACCTACGATGGCGGCGGTATCCATGTCGGCAGTATCTCTTTATTCACTGCATCTGATCTATAACAAAATGCAGTATACAGGTCCGGCTTATGGTGCCTTGATATTCTTTAATTGTATCGTCCTGCCGGTTCTCTGGTTTTCAAACGGCGGAATTACGGGGTCAATCCCCTATTACTTCATATTTGGCGTGGCCCTCACTGCACTTCTGTTTAACAAATTGTGCTACCGGATTGTTTTGACACTTCAGGTAATTACCCTCTTGATTCTAGTGACTGCAGGCTACCATTATCCGCATCTTATTGCAGGGTATCCGTCTAGATTTTCCATGTATATGGATATCACCATTACGGTGGTTATCATTGGCTTTTTTATGTTCTTCATGCTTCTTGCAATCATGCGGGAGTATCATCGGGCCATCGATGAAATTCAACTGGCCCACGATGCACTTCAGGAAACCAATGAGGCCCTGTATAGAAGCACTATTACAGATGAACTGACCGGACTTTACAACAGGCGGTTTATGCTGAAGTCCATTGAATCAAGGTTTGAAGATGGAAGACTGAACTTTGCCCTGCTGATGATTGACATAGACCATTTTAAAAGAATCAACGATACCTATGGCCATCTAAAGGGTGACGATGTTCTGGTGGGCGTTGGTGCGGCTCTGACCAGGGTCATTGGAGAAAAGGGGCGAGTTTCACGCTACGGCGGTGAGGAATTTCTCATGTGCGTCACTGCCAAATCGGTACAGGATGCGGTTGGCATTGGGGAAGACATCCGGCAGGCCGTAAACGAACTGACCTTTGACAGTGTGACTTTGCCAGTAACCATAAGCTGTGGTGTGCAAATGGCTTCCGGGTGCAGCACACTGGATGAAGCGCTTGGAAAGGCTGACATGGCACTCTACCAGGCCAAAAGAAGCGGGCGAAACCGTGTAGAGGTTCTTGAGGAACGTATTGCATGATTTGGCGCTTTGCTGACAAGTTTATAAAGTAAACCACAAGATGCGCTCGGCGCATCTTTTTTAATATCCTTTACATTATGGAAATTCAGCAAAATAGAGACTTGACGGACTTATCTAAAAATAGATACCATAGTATGGAAGGAGGTGGTCATATTGGAATCTCAAAGAATCATCAATGAGCTTGAAGGGCTGGACATTCCCTTTCTGACGCACCGGCATCCGCCGCTGTTCACTGTGGCAGAGGCGAAAGAATTTGACGAGAAAATGCCGGGTGGGCACTGCAAGAACATGCTTCTTACGGATAAAAAGCGAACGTCCTACTATTTGATTATACTTCAGGCCAACAAGCGAATGGATTTCAAGCGGATTGGACAACTGATCGGTGTAAAGGGCCTTAAGTTTGCAAAAGAGGAAACCCTTAATCGCTTCGATACCTTTTCGGGTTCGGTTTCTCCCTTTATCGTCCTGGAGGATGACCAGGGCGAAATCGATGTATTTGTCGATCGTGAACTCCTGTCCTATGACAAACTGAATTTTCATCCCAATATCAATACCATGACACTGGGCATTGATACACAGTCCTTTACAGACTACATGCGGCTCAAGGGGCATGAAATGCAGCCCATTGACTATGAATAGAGGAAATTATGCATCTGAAGTCAATTATTGAAGATATGAAACAGCTGGGATTCAGCGAGTATGAGATAAAGGCATATCTGAGCCTGCTGGAGGGCTATCCGGTGAATGGATATGTACTCAGCAAATCCTCAGGTGTTCCAAGATCGAGAATATACGAAGTACTGAGCAGCCTTGAAGACAAGCGCATTGTTTTTAGGGAGGTCAAGGATGACGGCAACATATACTATCCCCTTGAACCGGAACTGCTGATAGAAAAACTAAGAAAAGACATGACAAAGATTTTGAGTCATGTAGAAAAATATACGCATGAGCTGTATGCTGCCAAAAAAGAAGATCAGAGAATGATTGCCATCACTGGCTATGATGAAATCATTGCCTTTGTTGAACTTCTGATTGAGAAGGCAAAAAAGCGCATTGCCGTATCAATCTGGGAAACGGAGGCTGACCTGCTTTCTAAGGCACTTCTCGAAGCGAAAGGCCGCGGTGTTTCCATAAAGGGCATCTATTTTGGAAAGAATGCACCCGTCGAGGGCCTTGTCTATCACAGGCGCATTAAGCGGTATCTGGTAGAGAAGAAGGAACGCCATATCAACATTATCATTGATGGAGAGCAGGTTGTTTCAGGTGTCATTTCGCGGGGGACAGAAAGCCGGGTTTCATGGATCAAGGATTCTGGCTTTGTAGAGATGAGCGAAGACTTTATTTCCCACGATGTAATGATCAATGCCTATTCCGGTAAAATTAGCGGAGAAGAGAAAGCAGCCTTTGAACGCTTTTCAGATGAATCCCGCAGGGATTATTTCGAGTACAGCAAAGAGGCGTTCGACTCCTGGAAATATAACGAAAGCTAAAACTGAGTGATGAAAGGGTGGTCAGCATGAAAGCCATAAGACTTATGGGTGAAAAACTGTATTTTGGCAGTGGCGCTTTGGAGGCGCTCGGAAAGCTTCAAGGGAAAAAAGTATTTGTGGTGGTGGGTGGAAAGTCTGTTTTTGCCAACGGAACCATGGACAAGGTCACTGGCATCTTAAAGGAGACCGGCAAGGAATTTGAAGTGTTCTCCGGTATTCAGGCAAATCCGGATACGGAAGTTGTCCTGGAGGGTGTTTCAAAAATGCAGGCATTTGAGCCGGATGTCATTCTTGCAATTGGTGGTGGTTCTCCCATTGATGCGGCAAAGGTCATGGCCCTCTTTTACGAGTATCCTGAACTGAATTTCGACCTTGATTTCGGATCCTATGTGTTGCCGGAAACCAGGGAAAAGGTTCAGTTTGTAGCAGTTCCAACAACCTCGGGTACTGGAACCGAGGTCACAAAGGCGGCCGTCATCACGTTTAAGGAAAAGAACATTAAAATCGGACTTAAGTCAGGTGCCTTCATCCCGGATTGGGCGATTCTTGATTCAGATGTCACACTTTCAATGCCGCCGGCAATCGCGGCTCAGACAGGACTGGATGCAATGACCCATGCGGTGGAGTGTTATATCAATCATAATCTGGATGATTTTACAGAGCCCCTTGCTTATAGTGCCATTGAGGGTATACTCAAGTATCTGCCAGAATCCTGCGAGAAGAATTCAGCCCTCAGCAGGGAAAAGGTCCATTATTATCAGTGTATTGCAGGAATGGCTTTTACAAATGTCGGGCTTGGCATGGCACATGGGATCGCCCATGCCTTTGGTGGACGTTACGATTATGGTCACGGTCTCTTGAATGGAACCCTGCTACCTTATGTGATGACATTTAACAGCAGAGATGCAGCCGTTAAGGAAAAGCTGGATACAATCAGCCGTCGACTGGGCGTGGACTCTGTCATTGAGGAGATCAAGAAGCTGAATGCAAGGTTGGGGATTCCCAAAGGATTTTCGGGTATTGGCCTGGATCGGGAAACCTTCGATAGGGATATTGAGGATCTTGTGAAGGACAGCATGAAGGGATCGACACGGGGCAATCCGGTCAAAATAACAGAAGACGAAATGCGGACCTTCCTTACTGAAATGATGGAACGCATTTGAAAAATTGCACGAAGTCGGGCGCAGACATCTTTATGTTTGCGCCCGATTTTTTTGTTTCGCGCCTTATTTTGGAAGGTAAATCATAGATGAGACACTTAATGGAAGTGTTAAAAAGTTAACTAGCGATTTTTTTTGATTTTTCTAAAATTTAATTGAGTTCTGGGACAAAAAGCTCAAAAAAGGGTAGACAAGGACCGTGTGAGCAAGTAATATCAATGTATATGCAATATACATCGAATTTGCATAAAATAACAATTAT
This sequence comes from uncultured Acidaminobacter sp., assembly GCA_963678925.1. Taxonomy (GTDB): domain Bacteria; phylum Bacillota; class Clostridia; order Peptostreptococcales; family Acidaminobacteraceae. Next base: position 2,726,501 of record OY787533.1, read on the forward strand.
TGGTAAGTGTTGATCGGGGGACAAAAAATGAAGCCAACAATTAATGAAAAACTGTCTTTGGTAGGTGTATCTATGGATTTGGGTGCGGGAACAGCAGGCGTTAGCCTGGGACCAGCAGCACTAAGATATGCCGGTGTGGTTGAGCGTCTGCAGAACATCGGATATGATGTTAAAGATGAAGGCGACATCGTTGCGAACAAGCATGCCAATGCAGTAACTGAAGGAACGCATCTTAAAAATCTGGGTGAAGTTGCCCGAGTAAACGGTCTGCTTTGTGAGCGCGTAGACGCAGTGATGAAGGATGGTCGTTTCCCACTGGTTATCGGTGGAGACCACAGTATTGCAATCGGAACAATTTCAGGTGTGCTTCAGCACAAAAAGAATCTGGGTGTGATCTGGTTCGACGCACATGGCGATATCAATACTGCTGAAACATCACCATCTGGTAATATCCATGGTATGCCTGTTGCTGTACTGCTGGGACACGGTCATGAGTCACTGACAGCAATCGGTGGTGAAGATGCTAAAATCAAGCCGGAAAACATTGTGTTCATCGGTTGTCGTGATCTGGACGGCGGTGAAAGAAAAATGCTGAAAGAGTTTGGCATCACAGTTTTCACAATGCATGAAATTGACAGATATGGCATGACTGAAGTTATGAACCGCGCAATCAAGATTGCTTCTGAAAGCACAGACGGCATCCATGTCAGCTTTGACGTTGACAGCATGGATCCAGTGCATGCAATTGGTACAGGCACACGTGTACCGGGCGGTATGACTTACCGTGAAAGCCACCTGGCACTTGAAATGATCGCTGAAACAGGCAAGGTTGTAAGTGCTGAGTTCGTTGAAGTAAACCCAATCATCGACGTTAAGAACCAAACAGCTAAAACAACGGTAGAGCTTATGGGCTCACTTATGGGTGAATGGCTGATTTAGTACCCAAAAAACAGACAATAATTGAATTGACATAAAACGAAGAGAGGGTGTTGCTGTGGCAACACCCTCTCTTTGTTTTATGGTTATCATTTTTATTTTTTCAGTACGTTCAAAATCACCTGATCCAGGTCATCCTTGTCGCAAATGTCGCTGTGTCGAACCGGACGCTTGTCGATGTCTTTGATTGGCGCTGGAATTTCAATATTTGCCTTAGCTGAGAGAAGCTCTACAAGCTCGAAATCATTGTAGGTGTCAACCGCTTGGCCCAGACCTTCAAGAACGCTTCTTGGGAATTTGAAAGGACTTGCTGTCGAAGCAATCAGTGTTTGTGCATCATCGCCAGTCGCCTTCACATAATCAGCATATACCTGGTAGGCAACAGCCGTATGTGTGTCGACCGTATAGCCGTATTTGCCATACAGGGACTCAATGGCTTCGACGGTTTTCTGGTCATCTGCATAACCGCCGTAGAAGCAGGACATGTTTTCCTTCATCTCTGGAGTGATTTCGTATTTGCCATTTTCCTTCAGGTTATTCATGAGCTCTGCGATTCTTGTGTCACTTTGGCCGCTCACTGCGTAGAGGAAGCGCTCAAGATTGCTTGAAATAAGAATATCCATTGAAGGCGATACCGTCGGAATGAAAGAACGGTCCAAGTCGTAAACGCCTGTATTAAAGAAGTCTGTCAGGACATTGTTTGTATTGGATGCACAAATGAACTTCTTAATAGGAAGGCCCATTTGCTTGGCATAGTATGCTGCAAGAATGTTGCCGAAGTTTCCTGTAGGGACAACCACGTTTATTTCGTCACCTGCTTTGATGGTGCCATCCTTCATCAGACCGTAGTAGGCGTAGATATAGTAAACAATCTGAGGGACAAGACGGCCTATGTTGATGGAGTTCGCAGAGGATAGAATGTATCCGCTCTCCTTAAGCTTTGCCTTGTAGTCTTCGTCAGTGAAGATTTTCTTAACGCTGCTTTGTGCATCGTCAAAATTGCCGTTGATACCGAATACGTGCGTGTTGTCACCTTCCTGAGTGATCATTTGGCGCTTTTGAACATCGCTGACACCGTCTGTTGGATAGAAGACAATAATCTCTACACCGTCTACATTTGCGAAGCCCTCAAGTGCGGCCTTTCCAGTATCCCCGGATGTCGCTGCCAGAATGACGATTTCTTCCTTAGTGCCAAGCTTGTTAGCGCTGGTCTTCATGAAGTGGGGCAGGATGGACAGTGCCATATCCTTAAAGGCAAGTGTCTTGCCGTGGTAAAGCTCGATGAAGCTTGCCTTGTCACAGGTATGCAGGGGTGCAATTTTGGCATCTCTGAATTTTGCATCATAAGCGTTTGTGATGCAGTTCTTAAGCTCTTCTTCAGTGAAGTCGGTCGCGAAACGGCTTAGAACCTCTTCAGCAAGTTCCTGATATGTAAGCTTTGCATATTTGGGGTCCATGAAATCCATTGTTGGTATTTCCATTGGAACGAACAATCCGCCATCAGATGCAATTCCCTTTACGACTGCCTGGGAAAATGTTAGCTTTTCAGCTCCTGATCTTGTTGACTTGAAAAATAATGTAGACATGGTTCCTCCTATTTATATATTAATTATATGAATTTCTCTTAATAACTTAACCGTTACATATATACTATAGATTTTCTTTCAGATTTCAACCTTTTTGTTAAAAGTGATTCATTTTTATAAGAGAAATTTAGCATTTGTGTTATTTGTTGAATCGTCCAGGCAATATATTGATATGAAGGGTAACAGTATTTTACAGGGGATGAATCGTTAGGAAAATAACGATAAATCATTGGGAAAAACAGTTTTCAACCCCATGCAAACATGATAAACTTAGAACTCATATCAGTATATTGTATACAAAACCTGGGCAAGCACAAGGGGTTCAGGTGTCCAAATAAGTTTTAAATAACCAACCGACCCATGTTAGGAGTGAAATTATGGCACAGCACGTTATCGAGGAAGCCAAGCGTTGTCTTCAATGTAAGAAACCGCTTTGCAAGGAGGGGTGTCCAGTAAGCACACCTGTCAATGAAGCGATAGAGCTTCTGCTTGACGGTGAAATCAAGAAGGCAGGCAAGCTTCTTTTTGAAAACAATCCCCTTTCAATAATCTGTTCTCTGGTTTGTCCCCATGAACGCTTCTGTGAAGGCAGCTGCGTCTTGGGTAGAAAAGGCAACGCAATCCACTGGAGCACTATAGAGCACTATATTTCAGAGTATTACTTGAATATGATGGATTTCAAACCGGAAGTCGATCCGAATAAGAAGGTCGCAATTATCGGCTCCGGCCCTGCGGGAATTACACTGGCCTTCATACTCGCGGCAAAGGGATATGATATAACCATTTTTGAGCTTAGAGACAAGATCGGCGGCGTGCTGCAGTATGGCATTCCGGCATTCAGACTTCCAAAGGATATTCTTGAACGCATTAAGAACCAGCTGGTCAGCATGGATGTGAAAATCAGACCCAATACCTTGGTGGGGCCAATCATTACCATAGAGGACCTTTTCAGAGACGGCTATAAGGCAGCCTTTATCGGAACCGGTGTCTGGAATCCCAAGCCCATGCGCATAAAAGGCGAAAGCCTTGGCCATGTTCACTATGCCATAGACTATCTGAAGAATCCTTCGAGCTTTAGTCTGGGACATAAGGTCTGCATCATCGGCGCCGGCAATGTGGCGATGGATGTCGCCCGTACTGCAATCAGACGCGGTGCAAAGGAAGTTACAATCATGTACAGACGTGATGAGGCCGATATGCCGGCAAGCCAGCATGAAATCAAGTACGCCAAGCTGGATGGCGTAAAGTTTGAATTCTTCAAGTCCCCTGTGGAAATCACAGATGACGGCGTGCGCTACTACCATACCCAAAAGGAAATGGATGGCGATGTGGAACGCCTGAAGGTGCTTGATGAGACAGAGGGGGCTTCGGCCCAGCTCTTTGAGGCAGATTCAGTCATTATCGCTGTCAGTCAGGGACCAATGTCAAATATCGTTTCAAATACACGCGGAATTGAAATCGGAAACACGGGTCTGGTTGCAACAGATGACTGTGGCAGAACGACACTGGATGGTGTTTTTGCATCGGGTGATGTGGTAACAGGGGCAAAGACAGTGGTGGAGGCAGTCGCCTTCTCAAAACGTGTCGCTGAAGCCATCGATGCATATGTAAATGGAAACCTCTGTGCGTCGGAAGAAGAATAAACCTTGTATTTGCAACCTGTCTCGGAATGGTTCTGGGCGCATGTTCAAATGAAGTGAATAGAGTCGATCAAAGAGCTGTCTGGGATGAAATGTCCAGACGGCTCTTTTCTTATGCCGCATTTCGTATTTATAAGATTTCTAAATACCTAGATTTTAAGTAGTGGAATATTTAATTGGAACACCTGGGGCAGATATGACATATTTAAAGGGTGTAACGACTGATAATACTTACGTAGGAGGTAATTATGGAAATCAAAAAGGAACTGCCAGAAATTTTCGAAGAGTTTTCTGAAGCAAGAAGAAACGGATTTATCGCAGCAAAAGCATTTAAGGATCAGAATAAGCCGATGATCGGTACATTCTGTACTTTCATGCCACAGGAAATCGCCCTTGCTATGGGTGCAGCTACGGTGTCTCTGTGTGCCACATCGGATGAGACAGTAGGTGCGGCGGAAGAGGATCTGCCTAGAAACCTCTGCCCGCTCATCAAATCGAGCTATGGCTTTGGCAAGACAGACAAATGCCCATACTTCTTCTTCAGTGATCTTGTTGTAGGCGAAACAACTTGTGACGGTAAAAAGAAAATGTTTGAGCTTATGGGTGAATACAAGCCTGTTCATATTATGCAGCTGCCAAACAATCCAACGACAGTGGAAGCCCACGATATGTGGAAGGCTGAAATTGTAAAATTCAAGGAAACCCTTGAAAAGCAGTTTAACACGACAATCTCTGAGGCGGACATCAAGCAGGCCATCAACCTTAAGAACAGAGAAAGACAAACACTTAAAAATTTCTATGCTCTTGGAAAACTCAACCCGCCGGCAATCTCGGGCTCTGATATTCTGAAGGTACTTTACGGAAGCACATTCAAGTTTGACCGTGAAGAGACAATCAAGGATGTTGCTGCACTGACTGAAAAGGTTCAGGCTGAGTACGATGGCGGCAGCAAACTGGAAGCTAAACCTAGAGTCCTGATCACAGGATGTCCGATCGGTGGCGTTACAGAAAAGGTTGTTAAGGCCATTGAAGACAACGGCGCAACGGTAGTATTCTTTGAAAACTGCATGGGTGCAAAAGCTATCGAAGATAATGTAGATGAAAGCATGGATGATGTGTTTGAGGCACTGGCGCAAAAGTACCTTAAAATAGGATGTTCATGCATGTCGCCAAATGAAAACCGCTTTAAGCTCCTGGAAAGAGCTATGGATGAATACCAGGTTGATGCGGTCGTAGATGTTATTCTACAAGCCTGTCATACATATGCAGTTGAAACAATGAACGTTAAGCGTTTTGTTAACGATAAAAAAGGCAAGCCTTATATCAGTGTTGAAACTGACTACTCTACATCAGATATCGGTCAGCTGAACACACGTATGGCTGCCTTCATCGAAATGCTGTAGGATCAGATCATGTTGAGTATTGGTATCGATTCGGGTTCGTCTACAACCAAGGGTGTTCTGTATGGCAGCGATGGTGTGGTCAAGACGGTACTTGTTCCAACGGGTGCAAATCCGAAGCGTACGCTGAAGCATGTTTATGAAACACTCAAGGAAACAGCGGATCATCAAAATAAATCCGTATACACAGTCACGACGGGCTACGGAAGAGACCTGCTTCCAGAAGCGGATAAGCGCGTTACGGAAATAACCTGTCATGGAAAAGGGGCTGCCGTGCTGGCTAAGGAAGTGTCTGCAGTCATTGATATTGGGGGTCAGGACAGCAAGGTCATTCTCCTTGACCGGGACTCCAATATCAAGGATTTTCTCATGAATGACAAGTGTGCAGCGGGAACAGGCAGATTTGTTGAAGTTATCATGCGACTCCTCCACCAGGACCTGTCGGACTTGGATACCTATGTTGAAAAGGCGGAACCCACAAAAATCAGCAGTATGTGTACGGTTTTTGCGGAAAGCGAAGTCATCAGCCTCTTGGCAAATGATGTTGGTGGCGATAGCATCGCAAAGGGGGTTATTGCCTCCATTTGCGACCGGACTGCCATTTTCGCAAGACGCTTGCCGCTCAGTGGAAAAATTTTCTTCAGCGGCGGCTTGGCGCAATTTGAAATTATGAAGTCTGAGCTGGAAAAATGTCTCGGGCTTGAAGTGGTCACACACGAAATGTCCCAGTTCGCAGGCGCCATCGGTGCTGCGCGTATCGGATACGCCAAAGCAAACGGTGACTATTAATTAAATTGAAATAAGGACAGGAGGGCTCTGCATCAAATTATATTTGACCGGGCTCTCCTGACTTTTTTGGCATATATTCGTGTATAATAAGAAGTATAAATCATGAACGGAGGGGTAATATGTTAGAGACAAAATTTACATTTTTAAATGAATCTGGATTCCATGCAAGACCGGCAAGCAATTTTGCAATGACTGCATCAAACTTTGAATCCAAGATATTCATTTTGAAGGGCAATAAGACATACAGCGGCAAGTCTGTCCTTGGAATCCTTGGCATGGGTGCAAAAAAGGGGACTGAAATTACGCTGCACGTTGACGGCAAGGACGAGGCCGAAGCAACAGAGGTTTTGCTGGACCTATTAAACAACCTGGAGTAAAACCTAGAACCGTCTTGAAGTAAGAAGCTGGATGATTGTGACCGATATGTGAATTGCTATGAAGAGGTTGACAGTCGACAAGGCGCAAAAAACAGATAGAGCGCGGGCATGTGCAAGTGGGAGGTTTCTGAGTGGAAAACAGAAAAATACTTTCAAAGGATTTGGAAAGCTGGATACAGGACTATCCGCTAATAAAGGATATGATAGACCTCAAAGAGGTCTTCTGGACCAATCCAGACCTTCAATCAGCTGAAAAGGCTTTTAAGGAACTAAGTGTCACAGAGATGGACATCAAGGATGCGCAGGCGCGTCTGGAAAGATTCGCACCCTATATCCGCAGTGTCTTTCCAGAAACGGAAGCGACAGAGGGCATTATCGAATCGCCTGTGAAGGCAATTCCAAATATGAAAAGATGGATGTCTGACCATTATGGCGTGGATATTGCTGGAAATGTGCTGCTGAAATGTGACAGCCACCTGGCAATCTCGGGGTCCATTAAAGCGCGCGGCGGTATCTATGAGGTTTTGAAGCATGCTGAAGACCTGGCTATGGAAGCGGGCATGCTCACATGGGATGACGATTACACGTTTATTGACAGTGAGGCCTTTAGAACCTTCTATTCAGGCTATTCCATTGCCGTCGGATCTACTGGAAATCTGGGGCTGAGTATTGGGATCATGAGCGCCAAACTTGGATTCAAGGTCTTTGTACATATGTCTGCTGACGCCAAGCAGTGGAAAAAGGATTTGCTGCGCCAAAAAGGTGTGACAGTTGTAGAGTATGCCTCGGATTACAGCAAAGCTGTTGAAGAAGGCAGAAAGCAGTCTGATGCAGATCCCAACAGTTATTTTGTGGATGATGAAAACTCAAAGAATCTATTTCTCGGTTATGCGGTAGCTGCCTATCGTCTGAAAGCACAGTTCGATGCGCAGGGCACGGTCGTAGACGCAGATCATCCTCTGATTGCCTACCTGCCATGTGGCGTTGGTGGTGGACCAGGTGGTGTTGCGTATGGACTTAAAATGGTGTTTGGTGACAATGCACACTGTTTCTTTGCTGAACCGACCCATTCGCCCTGCATGCTGCTGGGGCTGATGACTGGCGCGCATGACCGTGTTTCAGTACAGGACTTTGGACTTGATAATGTCACAGAAGCAGATGGCCTCGCTGTTGGAAGAGCCTCTGGCTTTGTCGGAAAGACCCTTGAAAATCTAATCAGTGGTGATTTCTCAATCGATGATGACAAGCTTTTCGTTCTTTTGAAAGCGCTTCAGGACCAAGAGGAAATCTTTATGGAACCCTCAGCTTTTGCAGGACTTGCTGGAATACCTGCACTGTTTTCAAGCGAAAGCGGTAAAGCCTATTTGAATAAGCAGTCTCTGATTGGTAAAATGGACCAGGCAATCCATCTGGCCTGGGGGACGGGCGGCAGTATGGTACCGCAGGAAGAAAGGGACAAATACTACGCTAAGGGAAGTTTTCTCCTTGGAAATTAAATGGAAATCAGGGTTATCAAAATGATAATTCACCTATCGATATGATAATGAAGTGAAAAACTGCAGTTTTATCAAATTTTCAGATAAATGAAAAGGCTTGTGCCGAATATTTCATTATCAATTTGATAACTGCGGTTTTTTTATGCGTGTATTTTAGCGGTTTTCTATCTGGCACGGGACTTGCGTATTATTTAGGTGGCACTCAGAGGGGATGCATGGAATAGGTTTCACCCATGCGTGGAGTGCACCTGTTAATGGGGCAGGTAGTGAACGTGTATATTGAGGAGGCGGCTATGAGTATAAGTCTTAACGAAAGTGACTATAAATGTCTGATTCGATTCCACTATGCTATGAATGATATGGAAATGACGGATTTTGGACAAAAGATGGTACAAGTTGTAAAGGACATTTTTACTGCAGATACGGTGAGCTTCATTGATCCGCAGACCTATCCTGTCGTCCGGGAACTCTACTATGACAGGGAGGAGCATCTGATTTCGGATTATATGATGCACTTCAAGAAATTTGATCACGCCTACGATTATCTGAGAGACAATGCCTTTAATCTGGATTATGAGAACATCATTGCCCTGTCAGACGCCGACCGTGGATTCAGAGAGAGAAACAGCAGATATTTTGAGTTTCATCAGCGCCATGAGATCAGTGATGAGCTTTCGATTATTGTTTGTACATTTGGAACGCAAATAAAGGTTTTCAGAACAAATGGCGACATTTTCACAGAACGTGAGAAGAACATCGCATCTTATATTGGTAAAATCATTCAGTCCAAATACCATCTCATTCGTGAAAATAGGGAAATGGAAAAGCAGCTTGCCCTGTTCAACAAATCAATCAAGAGTCTTACCTATGGGTATATGCTGATCAGCAGAGACTACAAGATGATTGAAAGCAACGAGCTTGTTTTAAGCTATGGCTATGAAATCACAAACACCTATTACGTGGACAGCATGCTGAAGGCGCTCCGAGGTGTCATTGAAGGCAATCAGGAGACTATAGCCAAGCTGAGCAGAAACGAAGCAGCTGAAATGACGGTTGGGTCCTATTTGGTGGAGGTGATGCCTACAGTCATGGTGACTGCAAACAACAGCATAGAAACCTATTTTACCATTCAGATTTTCAGCAAGTCCTGGCTCAAGAAGAATACACAGATGACCAATCACAATTTTGAGAAATACAATCTGACGACACGTGAAAGTGAAACCGTCAAGCTCCTAAGCAAGGGACTCAGCAACAAGGAGATTGCAGCGCGCCTGGGTATCAGCATTTACACGGTTAAAGAGCATATGAAAAATATTTCAAGGAAGATGAATGTAAGCAGCAGGACAGCAATTGTCTCAAAGCTTGCCATTTGAGCAATACATATAGAGAGGAACTGAGTTGATGAAAATAGTAATAGCAGATGCAAGCTGGGGGGATGTATCGGTAGAGCGCAGCTTTTTACCTGAAGATGCTGAGCTTGTATACGGAAACTGCAAGACGGAAGAGGAAGTCATCGCCCTGTGTCATGATGCAGATGGGATTATGGCAGAGTATGCCCCCATTACAGAAAGGGTTATCAAGGCACTTGAGCACTGTAAGGTCATTTCAAATTCTGCAACTGGCTATGACAATATTGATGTGGAAAGTGCAAAGGCGCATGGCATTATGGTTGCAAATGTGAAACACTACTGTACGGAAGAGGTCGCCACACATGCTATGAGTCTGCTTTTGAGCCACAATCAGAAGCTCTTTGCTGCAGCGGCAGCTGGTCAAAAAATCGGATGGCCGGGAACTGAAAACCTGACCATTTCCCGACTCTCTGAGCAAACACTTGGCCTGATTGGCTATGGCAGCATTGCGCAGGCAGTAGCAAAACGTGCTGGGGCCTTCGGCATGCGGATTCTTGCAAACACCTCTGTGCCGGAGTCTGTGCTCGAACAGCACGGGGTTGAGCCGGCCAGCCTGGAGCGGATCTATGCAGAATCAGATGTGATTTCTCTCCATAGGCCCCTCAGTGATCAGTCGCGCAATATGGTCGATCAAGGGGCCTTTGCGTCCATGGAGAAAAGGCCTTACATCATCAATACGTCCCGGGGTGGGCTCATTGATGAGGATGCCCTGGCCCAGGCCCTTGACTTGGGACTGGTACGCGGTGCTGCACTGGATGTCATTTGCACAGAACCCCTGTCACAAGCGTGTGTTCTCAGAAATCGCGAGAACGTGGTCATCACCCCTCATATTGCTTTTTATTCCACAGAAGCCCTTTACGAGGTTAGGATGCGTTCAGCACTGAATGTGACAAACTTTCTTGCCGGTAACAGAGAAGCGGTTTCCCTTGTCTGAGACAGGGGCCATCTCAAGTGCACAGAATCTGAACTTATAAGAAATATGGATGACTGTTCGGCATGAAATTTCAGCGGGACAGTTTTTTTATTGCCAAAAACGTCAATATATGACCTTGAAAAAACGTCATAAACTCCCCGTTTGAGGGGGTGTATTACACAGTACGAGGAATAGTAGACCCTCTGGTTTGTATGGATAATTGAAGTATAAAAACGAAGCCAAGTGCGTAAATATGAACTGAAAAGCAAGCGGGAGGTAGAAAATGAAAAAGTTTAGGGTAGCGATTGTCGGTGCTACAGGTATGGTGGGTACGACGTTTCTAAAGGTATTGGCAGAAAAAGATTTTCCAATCAGCGAACTTCATTTGTTTGCACATCCCGACGAAGCGGGAAAGGTCATTGAATATAGAGGTACATCTTATACGGTTGAAGGTCTCGATGCGCATTCATTTGATCGCGGCATAGATATTGCGCTGTTTTCAGCGGGCGGATCGGTCAGTGAGAAATTTGCGCCAATTGCAGCGTCAAAGGGCACGGTGGTCATTGATAACAGCAGTGCATGGCGTATGGACCCTACGGTTCCCCTAGTTGTGCCTGAAGTGAATCCTCAGGACATCAACTGGCATAGAGGCATTATTGCAAACCCGAACTGCTCGACCATTCAGGCAGTAGTTGCACTCAAGCCGCTCTATGACAAGTATGGCATCAAGCGAATCGTGTATTCGACATATCAGGCGGTTTCCGGTTCAGGCATCAATGGCATTAAGGAAATTGAATCTGGCATGAAAGGTAAGGACCTGATGAAGGTCTATCCATATCCGATTGTGGACAATTGTCTGCCGCATATAGATGTTTTCATGCCGAATGACTATACAAAAGAAGAAATGAAGATGATTGATGAAACAAAGAAAATACTTGGCGATGATACGCTCAAGATCACAGCGACAGCTGTACGTGTTCCAGTCAAGTTCAGCCATAGTGAAAGTATTAATGTCGAGTTCAAGGACACTTATGACATCAGCGATCTCAAGAAAACGCTTGAGGGCTCAAAGGGCATTATTGTTCAGGACGACGTATCGAGACCGCTTTATCCGGTTGCGAGAAACGCTGTAGGAACAAATGATGTGTATATCGGCCGTATCAGACGTGATTTCAGTCTGGAAAGCGGTCTCAATATGTGGGTTGTCGCTGACAATGTAAGAAAAGGCGCGGCAGCAAACGCGGTTCAAATTGCTGAACTGCTTATAGATAAACTTTAATCATATAACGAGGGAGGTTATATAAATGTTAGGAAAAAAATTGCCTCAAATTAATACGGCTTTGCCAGGTCCTCTGTCAAAGGCTGTCATTGAAAAAAGAGAAAAAGTGTTGCCACGTGGCGTTGGCTGTAGTGCACCTACGGTTATCAAGCGCGGCGAAGGCGCCATGTTTGAAGATCTTGACGGCAACATTTTCATGGACTGGGTTGGCGGAATCGGTGTTTTGAATGTCGGTCACTGCCATCCGGAAGTTGTGGAAGCTGCAAAAAATCAGCTGGACAAATACTTCCATGCTCAAATCAATGTTGTGCATTATCCTGAGTATATCGAGCTTTCCGAGAAAATCAGCGAGATTGCACCTGTCAAAGGTGACAACAAGAAAACATTCTTTGCAAACTCTGGTGCGGAATGTCTAGAAAATGCTGTGAAATTTGCACGCCGTTTCACTGGCAGAAGCCAAATTGTCACATTTAATAACGGTTTCCACGGCAGAACCCTCTTCACACTAGCTATGACTTCCAAGGTTGAGCCCTATAAAACAGGGATTGGCCCATTCCCGGGCGGCGTGTCAAAAATGGAGTTTCCATACATGTATCGACGTCCTCTAGGTTTGGATGAAGACCAGGCTATGACTTATTACAAAGAGAAGATGAACATATTCTTTACAGAGCACTGTTCTGCCGATGATATTGCAGCAATCGTAGTGGAGCCTGTTCTTGGTGAGGGTGGATTCGTGCCTGTGCCAATCGAGTATGTTAAGGAGCTCAGAAAAGTGTGTGACGACCACGGTATTATGCTGATTGCAGACGAAGTGCAAAGTGGTTACTGCAGAACCGGTAAGATGTTCGCCAGCAACTACTGGGCTGAAGCGGGCGCTGCGCCAGATATCATGACCAGTGCAAAGTCGATTGCAGCAGGTTTGCCGCTGAGTGCTGTTACGGCCCGTGCTGAAATCATGGATGCCTGCAACCCAGGTGAAGTGGGTGGAACATACTGCGGCAATCCAGTTGCTGCGGCAGCCTCTCTTAAGACCATAGAAGTCATGGAACGCGACAAGCTTGCAGACCGTGCAATGGAAATCAATGCAATCTGTATGGAGCGCTTTGAAGCTTGGAAAAACAAATACGAAATGGTTGGCGATGTGCGCGGACTGGGCGCAATGCTGGCAATCGAGTTTGTTGAAGACAAGGTGTCAAAGAAGCCTGCTAAAAATGAAAACAGAGCCATTATTGACGCATGTGCGAAGAAGGGGCTGATTCTTCAGGAAGCAGCCATTCGCGGGAATGCAATCCGATTCCTCATGCCGCTTGTGCTTACCGATGAGCAGCTTGTGGCAGGTCTTGATATTATTGAGAGTTCAATGGACCAGTTCATCAAGTAGGCCCAAATTATTTTACGAATACCCTTTGCGTATAGATATACAAAAACAGAATGAACCACACGCAAGTAAAGGCGGCGCCTCCTCGAACCCTCATTCGACGGCGCTGCCTTTATTTGCATCTATGGTGCAGGGGCGAGTAAGAGCTTTTAAAGCTGTCCCCCTATTTTGAGGGGGGAAAATACAGTGATTTAGGAATTATATAAAAGCCTCACTGCTGAGAAAATCAAGATAAGAGAAAATCCACAGCACGATGAGACTAAGAAAGAAGGTGCAGCAAATGACTTTGAAAGTATGTAAGTTTGGTGGGACATCCCTGGCGGATGCGTCGCAGATGAAGAAAGTTAAGGAAATTATTGAATCGGATGAGAATCGTCGGATCATCGTTCCTTCGGCGCCTGGCAAGCGCAGCGATGACGATACGAAAATTACGGATTTGCTTCTGATGAGCAGAGAGCTCATTCATGATAAAGGCAGTTTTGAAAGCCTCTTTGACAAGGTCAAGATGCGATTTGAAGATATGATCCAAGCCCTTGAGATGAATTTCGACCTTGAGGATGCGTTTATGGATATCAGGTATAACCTTCTAAAGGGTGTTTCTGATGATTATATCGTAAGCCGAGGGGAGTATCTGAATGGCAAGCTTCTGGCAAATTACCTGGGATATGACTTCATTGACCCAGTTCAGGTGATTCGATTTGACGAAAAGGGCATGTACGACGATGCTGCGACACAGAAGCTTCTGGAGGAGGCGTTGAAGGATGTGGATAGGGCAGTCATACCAGGATTCTATGGCGGAACAGAAAAAGGAGATGTCCGTATCTTTTCAAGAGGTGGATCGGACATTACAGGAGCTATTGTCGCACGAGCCTGTCAGGCTGATGTCTATGAAAACTGGACAGACGTATCCGGCCTGCTCATGACGGACCCGAGAATCGTGAAAGGGGCAAAGCCGATTAAGAGCATCAGCTATCAGGAGCTGCGCGAGATGTCGTCCATGGGAGCAACGGTCATTCACGAAGACGCCGTTTATCCGGCGCAAGTGGCGGCAATCCCCATCAATATCAGAAACACCAACCGCCCTGCAGATCCAGGTACATTCATTGAATCACACAACCGCAGTCTGGATGACTCCAGCATAACCGGCATTGCAGGGAAAAAGGACTATGCCATACTGAAGGTGATGAAGAACGGACTCAGCAAGGATAAGGTGCTGGTAGACTCACTCTTCCAGACAGCCAGCAGGCATGGCATCAACTACGAGCATATGCCGAGCACGGTGGACTCAATTTCCCTGGTTCTGCCTAAGTTGAACAAGGTGAAGACCCTCAACACGCTTATCGATGAAATCTATACCAGCGTGAATCCCGATGAAATCAAGATAGTCGATAATATTGCACTTATAGGTGTTGTCGCGTCAAACCTTTCAAACAAGCCTAAGATCATCTCAACACTCTTTGGTGTTCTCAGTACGCTGGGAATCGGTGTGAAGATGATTGATTTGGGCTCAAATGACATTAACATTATCATAGGCGTCGACAATGAAGACTACGAATATGCCATTAAGGGCATTTACAATGCTTACAATTAAAAACCACTCAATATGACCTCCAAGTAAGAAGTGTATTTATAAGAAACGACTTTAAAGGGCAGATATTCTAAGCCAGTGTGCGCGGTATATCGGCCCTTTATTGTCAGGTTTGGGAAAGGGATACTGCAAAGGTGAGAAGAAAACTATGAAGCTGAAAACACGACTGATGCTGCTGAATTTTACGATTATACTGCTTATTCTTGTGACAACTGTGGGGTTTGTTCTTGTGAAAAGCTACAGCTCAATTCAAGGGCTGACTGCTGAAAAAATAAGTGAAGAGGCCAAGTGGGTCTCCTCGGAAATGGCTTCCATTCTCAATCTGGCAGAGCGTGATGCCAGTCAGCTGGGAAAGGCAATTCTGTATCTGAAACGGACGGAATCCGGCCGACGGGATCTGGTTTCGGACATGCTCAAGGAAACGCTGATGCAAAACGAAAACTACGTCTACACCTGGGCGGCCTTTAAGAAAGACGGTTTTGACGCCAATGACACCGCTTATATCAATGCGGACGGCAGTGACGAAAGGGGCCGTTTTGCCCCCTTTTGGGGAAAAAGTGCTGAGGGACCTGTCCAGGGTGTATGCCTGAATCTGGAGGAAAAGGCCTTCTATACCCAACCAAGGGAAAACGGCTGCTTCTACATTGACAAGCCTGTGACCTATACCCTAGAAGGCAAGGAAATTACCGTGGTAAGCTTTTGTCAGCCCATGTTTGAAAATGGCGAGTTTGTCGGGGTGGCAGGCATTGATATTTCCCTAGAACGTCTTCGGGAGCTCAATGAAGCAGTTCGGTTTTTCGAGAATGGGTATGGCCGCATTATTTCTCAGACGGGAACCATACTGGCACATCCGGACAATGCCTTTTTTGGGGCAGAAGCTCAGGAGCATGCAAGTGGAAGCTATGAAACCATCCTTGCGGAAATTGCAAGGGGTGGGGTCTATGCGAAAACAGTGAAGGAAGGCGAATCGGAGGAGAACTATTTGAACCTGTATCTGCCAATCCGGTTCAATGAATCAACGACCTTCTGGACCTACGGAATCGTGGTTCCTGAAGATGAGATGATGGCGGATATGAACAGGCTGACCCAAATGATGGTGGGGGTCTGCATTATGGGCGCACTCATCTCTGGCGGCATCATGTACTGGAACAGCAGCTATATCCTGCGTACGGTTCTGTTTGAGAAGAATGGACTTGAGAAAATCGCAAGATTCGACCTGACAGGTCGCGAAAAGAAGGTGAAAGCAGGGATGGATGAAATGGGCGATATGTCCCGTGCACTTGAGACTGTGAGGATGAATCTGTCAAATCTCATCGGGTCTGTCTCTGGTATGACAGACCGGTTTTCCCAAAAAACAGAGACACTTAACGCGAGTACGGCCAATGTGATAAGAGGAATCGATGAAGCCACGCGCACATCAGAGGTGCTTGCCACAAGTGCTTCAGACCAGGCGCGGGCCACTGAGTCCGGTGCGCTCCAAATCAGTTCACTTGGAAAACGTCTCGAGGAAAATGAAGGGCTGATTGCGTCTGTGGTCCATGCTTCTGCTCGGGCACAGCAGAATATTGAAGATGGCCTTGTAGTTGTCGCGGAGCTTACTCAGAAGACGCAAAGAAGTGGAGATTCTGCTTCTGAAGCATTTGACCTGATTTATCAGACCAGTCAAAGCGCCGATAAGATCAGGTCTGCAAGTGAAGTGATCGCTTCCATTTCTGAGCAGACAAACCTCTTGGCCCTTAATGCGGCAATAGAGGCAGCCCGTGCGGGTGACGCCGGCAGAGGCTTTGCTGTGGTTGCCGAAGAAATCAGGAAACTGGCAGAGCAGTCCACAGCCTCCACAAAGGAAATCGATGTGGTTGTTGAAGAGCTTACAGGCAATGCGATGGGGGCCGTGAAGCGCATGGAGACCGTTTCGGAAATAGTCCGCCAGCAAGCGGGAAGTGTTGAGAAGACAGAAAAGACCTATATGGAAATATCAAATGCGGTGGAAAACTCCGTGCGGGCCATTGGCGAAATGCGGGATTACTCCAGCCAAATAGAGGCTTACAAGATAAAACTCATGGAAATGGTGGAGTCCCTTGCAGCGGTTGCTGAGGAAAATGCCGCAAGCTCACAGGAGGTTTCGGCCAATATGCAGATGCAGCTGATGAACACGCAGGAAATTGAAAAAGCGATAAGCGAGTTATCGCAAATCGCAGATGATTTGAAGGCTCAAATTGACCAGTTCACGCTGTAGGCACTTTGAAGGAGTCGTGATACACTTAAGGGAGTACAGTGTGATTTTGGGAGAGGTTACGCTGGTGCACATTGAAGTGTAAAGTCTTGGGGGAAGATATGATCCGAAATTTAAAGAAAATGGAACAGATCCTAATGGACTACTCGGTTGCCTTGTCGAAGGTCTTGAAGGTAGATGTGGACATTGTGTCCAGAGACTTCATTAGGATTGCAGGGACAGGAATTTATGAAGGTCAGTTGGGACAGGACATAACCGGTGAGGGCTTTATTTACCGGAAAGCAATTGAGTCAAAGGAGATGCAGGTCGTGAGCACACCGCGTGAGCATGAACTCTGTGAGAATTGCCCTCAGAAAAATGAGTGCGAGGAACTCTTTGAAATGTGCGCACCCATTATCTTCGATGGAGAAGTGCTGGGTGTCATTGGGCTGGTCTGTTTTACGGAAGAACAGAAGGACCATATTGTAGGCAATCTGGAAACCTATATCGATTTTATAAAGCACTATTCAGACCTGATTGCTGCAAAGGTTCACGAGTTCAATAAGAACCAGGAGAATATTCAGATTATTAAGGTTTTAAATGAAATTGTGGATAAAATTGAAGAAGGTGTCCTGATTGTCAACAGGGACAGTACGGCTGCGGCAATGAATGGTATTGCGAAGAGCATTTTAAATGTTTCAGAGTCCCAGCTCAGCATCAGTCTGACAAAGCTTGAAAAGACAGAGAACAGAATCTTTAACCGGTGCGAGTATTTGCTGGATTTTAACAACAAGACATTTTTGCTGGCCGGAAAAATATATGATCTCAACGTCGGTGAGTTCAGCAAGCTCTTCATATTCAAAGATGCCAACCGGCTCAAGGATGAAATATTCACTCTGGCATCTATGAAAAACTCAAAGGGCATTGATAAGATCATAGGCAATTCGAGTCTGATTACGGAAGTGAAGAACAATGCCAAGTCTGTCGCAAGGCTTGGATCTACAGTTTTCATAGGTGGGGAAAGTGGTACGGGCAAGGAACTCTTTGCCAAGGCCCTTCATGAGGAGAGTGACCGGTCCGACAAGCCCTTTGTGGCAATAAACTGCGGGGCGATTCCTGAGAATCTCATCGAGAGTGAGCTCTTTGGATATGTGGGCGGTGCGTTTTCTGGTGCACATCCTGATGGAAAGGTCGGAAAGTTCGAGCTGGCAAACCAAGGAACGGTCTTTTTAGACGAAATAGGAGATTTGCCCCTTTACCTGCAGGTGAAGCTTTTACGGGTCATAGAGAGCAGGGAGGTTGTACGGCTCGGGTCCAATAAGACCGTGGAGATAGACGTACGCCTGATTACAGCGACAAATAAGGACCTCAGGAAGATGATTGAAGACGGTCTCTTCCGTGAAGACTTATACTACCGCCTGCATGTCATTCCACTCGAACTGCCGCCGCTTAGGGACCGTGGGTATGATATCCGAATTTTGGCAAACCATTTTATTGAAAGATACGCTCAGATTTTCTGCAAAAAGGTGAATCGTATTGACGAGGAATTTTGGAACGTTATGATGGCTTACGACTGGCCGGGAAATGTGCGTGAGCTCAAAAATACCGTGGAGTTCATTTTGAGTCTGCTTGACCCTAAGGGGGTTATTGGCTGTGAACATTTGCCATCGCGCATTCTTCACGCCAAGAACAACCGGCATGATTTTAAAATTGAGTCCTTTGATTTGGCGCATATGGAGTGCAGAATGATTAGAGCTGCGCTCGATAGCTTTGGCACCAATCAGAAGAGTAAGGAGCGTGTCGCGAAAGAATTGGGTGTGGGTATTGCAACCCTGTATCGAAAGATCAAGAAATACAATATTGAGGCCTAGTGTGACCGTCTAATCCCATTGTGAATAACTATACAAAAAGCACCCCCTTGAAAGAGGGGGTGCTTTACATATTTTGAGGAATGGTTTCCTGATGCTCAAGCGCATATCATTAGTGTAGAAAGAGGGTGTGTGTATATGGATATCAGAGAGGACATCTTGAACCTTAAAGATGAGCTGATAGAACTGAGAAGGGATTTCCATAAGTATCCTGAACTCGGGTTTGAAGAGTTTCGCACGTCTGGTATTATTTCAGATTATTTAAAGGGCCTTGGCTTAGACGTTCAGACCGGCGTGGCGCAAACAGGCGTTGTTGGGGTTTTGAAGGGTGGTAAGCCGGGCAAAACGATTTTACTCAGAGCAGACATGGACGGTCTTCCTGTCAAAGAGGAAAACACAGTGGACTATGCGTCGCTGAATGCAGGCAAAAGCCACGCTTGCGGTCACGATGGCCACGTTGCCATGTTGCTGGTTGCCGCAAAAATTCTCTCCAAGCACAAGGCGTCATTGGCAGGGAATGTGAAGTTTGTTTTTCAGCCCAATGAGGAAGACGCGGGTGCCAAGTTCATGATTGAAGAGGGCGTGCTGGAAAATCCCAAAGTGGATGCAGCTCATGCGATTCACCTGTGGACACCGATTTCTACGGGCAATGTTGGTCTTCGGGAAGGACCGGTCATGGGCGCACATGACAACTTTAAGGTCACAATAACTGGAAAAGGCGGTCATACGTCCGCACCTCAGGATTCCATCGACCCGATTATCGCTGCAGCTGCTCTGATTCAGTCTGCGCAGACGATACAGTCTCGTGAAATCAATGTTTTGAAACCGACATCACTGCTGTTCGGAAAGATATCTGGAGGATCGGCTCCGAATATAATTCCTGAAACCGTCGAGCTGGAAGGCTCCATCCGCTATCTGTATGCAGGCGATGAAGGCAGTGAGGAGCGCCCAAGGGTGCGCCTGACACGCATGGTTGAAAACATCTGCAATGTCTATCGTACAAGAGGAGAGCTTCAGTTCTTTCCAAGCAGTCTGGCCGTACATAATGATCCTGCGCTGACAAAGACAGTTCAAAGACAGGTAACAGAGGTGATCGCCCCATTCGGCGGCATGGTTGAACCTTATGTCTGCATGGCTGGCGAAGATTTCTCTGAGTTTGGAAACCGGGTGCCGAGTGTACTCACCTTTGTAGGTGCGGGAAATCCGGCTAAGGAATCCCACTATCCGCATCATCATCCGCGCTTCAATATCGATGAGGATGCACTGGCCATCGGCGTGGAAATACACGTTCGTTGTGTTTTGAGCTACTTAAGGTAGCTGAAATTTTTATTTCAAATTGTCGGAAGATTATAAAAACAAATCGAGGGGGAAATGAATTATGATGCCATTTGAACGGTCAGAATACGTTCAGCGTATGAAAAATGTCCAAAAGAGCATGAGTGAAAAAGGAATTGACGTTCTGCTGATTACAGATCCTGCAAACATGTGTTATCTTTCTGGACATAACGCTTGGTCCTTCTATGTGCACCAGATGCTCATGGTGACACTTGATGATGAAATGCCGATTTTCATAGGCCGATACATGGACGCATTCAGCGGCGTTGTTAAAACGACTTGGCTCGACGAAGCCCATGTTCGTGCTTACCCGGACTACCTGGTTCACAATCCGCCAAGACATCCAATGGAAGTCGTGTGTGATGTACTGAAGGAAAGCGGACTTGACAAGAAGACCATCGGTCTTGAAATGGACAACTACTATTTTACAGCGGCAGCCTTTGAAAGCCTCAAGGCTGGACTGCCTGACGCGAAATTTGCAAATGGAGACCTTATTGTAAATTGGGTGCGCATTATCAAGTCAGATGCAGAGATTGCCCTTCAAATGAAGGCTGGAAAAATCGCTGATTTGGCCATGCAGGCAGCAGTCGATGCGCTAAAGCCTGGTGCGCGTCAGTGCGATGTCGCAGCGGCAATTCAGCAGGCACAGGTTCTTGGTACAGAGGAGTTCGGCGGGGATTACTGCAGTATCGTGCCCCTGCTTCCATCGGGTGAAACAGCTGGCGCGCCGCATTTGACATGGAATGATGACCGTTATCCCAACAATACGATAGTTGCGGTTGAACTGGCGGGCTGCCACCAGCGTTACCATGCACCGAAGGCGCGGACTGTAGCAATCGGAAAGCCAAGTCAGAAGGTTATTGATACGGCTAAAATTACGGTTGAGGGTCTGAATGCAGCACTTGAAATGGCTAAGCCGGGCAATACCTGCGAAGATATTGAAGGCGCCTGGAGAAAGGTTATTTCAAAGTACGGTATTGAGAAGGAGTCAAGAATTGGCTATTCAACAGGCCTGAATTATCCTCCGGATTGGGGCGAGCACACAATCAGCCTGAGACCGGGAGACAAGACTGTACTTCAGCCTAACATGGCATTCCACTGTATTCCGGGCATGTATTTTGACGATTTCGGCGTCTCTATTAGTGAGTCGTTTGTCATAACAGAAAAAGGGGCTGTACCGTTTGGGAGTTTTGAAAGAAAGCTGATCATTAACGATTAAGCAGATTGAGTGTACGAAGGAGGCCTGTTGTGGGACTTTTGAATAAAATTAACAAATACATAGGCATGTTTGAAGTGTTTGTGCTCATTTCGTGTGTCATTACGATGGCAGTCATACTCATTGGGAACGTATTCAGCAGGCAGCTTTTCAACAACAGTTGGAAGTTTGCTGAAGAAGTTGGACAATTCCTGGTCGTCATCATCACATTCATTGGGACGAGTTATGCTGCCCGCAAGGGAAAGCATATCCGCATGTCAGCGCTATATGACATACTGCCTGAAAAGGGAAAAAAGATACTGACACTGCTCGTGTCATCGGTCACATCGATTTCAATGTTTTATGTGACATACTTATCCTTCAGGTACGCCATGAGCATGAAGCATCTTGGACGGGTAAGTCCCGCGCTTCAAATGCCCATGTATCTGATCATACTCCTTGTCACGCTGGGATTCTTCCTGACTGCACTGCAGTATCTGATCATATTTATCGCCAATATCAGTGAAAAGGAAGTTCATCTCGGATCGGAAGTGGAAGAATGGTCAGACACGAAATGCGCAAGCTGACGGTGTCTGACACTGAAAGGAGAAAAAGATGGTAGTGCTATTGCTGGGTGTTATGACCGTCTTCATGTTGCTTGGATTTCCAATGCTCATGTCTATGATTGTCGCACCGATTCTGACGCTCTTGGTATTCTTTCCAAACGTCGATCCGCTGTTGATGATTCAGCAGCTTGTAAATGGAGTATCCGTATTTGTTCTGATTGCCGTGCCGATGTTTATTTTTGCAGCGGACATAATGACAGCGGGACATACGGCAAATAGGCTGATTGATCTGGTGCGTGCCTTCTTTGGCCACATCCATGGTGGTCTTGCGATTACAGTTGCAGGCGCGTGTACACTTTTCGGCGCCATGTCCGGATCAACCCAGGCAACGGTTGTTGCGATTGGTAAGCCAACCCGAAACAACATGCTCAAGCTTGGATATAAGGAGGAAGATGTGACAGGGCTGATTATCAGTTCGGCCAATATCGCACTGCTCATTCCACCAAGTGTGGTCATGATTATGTACTGCGTGGTAACTGGCGTTTCCGTGGGAGAAATGTTTATCGCGGGTGTCGGACCTGGACTTCTCATATTTGCAGCCTTTGGAGCTTGGAGCTATGTATCTGCACGCAAGCAAAACATACCGCGTTCAGCGAAGACGACTTGGGCTGAAAAAATGGAAGCGATCAGAAAGGGCCTGCTGCCCATGGGCTTTCCAGCCCTGATTGTAGGGGGAATTTACTCGGGTCTCTTCAGTCCTACTGAAGCGGCTGCTGCCTCTGTGCTCTATGCAATCATACTTGAAATGATCATTTATAAAACAGTATCTGTGAAAGATTTAGGACATATTGCACTGTCAACAGGTGCGGTAACGGCGACGGTCTTCATACTTGTTGCTGGCGGACAGGCGCTGTCGTGGGTCATCACCTTCGCGAAGCTGCCTCAAATGCTGACTTCTGCACTGCTTGGACCAAATCCTTCGGCAACAATGATTCTTGGACTGGTAACACTATTCTTCTTTATTGGATGTATGTTCGTCGACCAGCTGGTGGTAATCGTCGTATTGGCGCCGATTTTCTATCCTGTTGCTATTCAGGCAGGCATCGACCCCATTCATCTTGGAATTATAGTTTCGCTTCAAGCGGCTATCGGTTCAATTACACCGCCGTTCGGATGTAATATATTCACAGCTTCAGCCATATTCGATCAGTCATTTACCAAGGTAGTCAAGGGATTGCCGCCTTATCTGGTGATTCTGGGCATTATCTCGATTGTCATGATCTTTGTACCTGAGGTTGCATTGTTCTTTAGAGATTTGGCTTATCACTAAATGGGAAACAAACAGGAGGGGAATTATGAGAAGTAAGTGGATGCTGCTGGTACTGGTATTTGTTCTGGCAGTCGCAATGACGGGATGCGGTGGAAGTACAGCATCAGAAGAAGGCGCAGCACAGAAATCAGTCACTTACAGACTGGCACACGAAGAGGTTGATGGCAGTATGCAGGACCTGTACGCTAAGAAGTTCAAGGAACTGGTCGAAGCAAAATCTGACGGTCGCATCACCATTGAGGTTTATCCTGTCGGACAGCTGGGCGATGGCCCTGCGCAGGTTGAACTGCTTCAGAACGGCGGCATTGAGTTCGGCATTAACAATCCAGGATCGACAGCGACTGTTGTTCCTGAAAACCAGCTGTTTTCCCTCCATTTCATGTTCTCTGACGACATGAAGGTAAACCAGGACATCCTCCAGCAGGGTAGCGGTATTCAAAAGCTCAATGAGCTTTATGAGGCAAAAAACATGAAGGTTCTTGACTGGTTTACAGAAGGTTACAATATGTGGACAGCCAACAAGCCAATCACTTCTCCAGCAGACATGGAGGGTGTGAAAATCAGAACCATGGCATCGCCTATGATTGTTAAGGCCTATTCGGTATACGGTGCAAACCCGACACCGGTTCCCTATATGGAAGTATACAGCAGCCTGCAGCTGAAAATGATCGATGCGCAGATCAATCCGCTGTTTGCGATTCAGGAAATGAAATTCTATGAGGTTCAGTCCAATTTGATGCTTTCCAAGCAGGATATATTCTTCGGCACCATGACAGCAAATACCAACTTCTGGAATGGTCTGTCAGCAGAAGATCAGGAACTCTTCACATCGGTTATTCCGGAAGTGAACGACTACATCTTCGATGTTGAAGCGTCTATGAACAATGAGCGTCTGGACCTGATTAAGGAAGATTCAGATATAGAAATCATTGAGCTGACAGCCGATCAGAGAGCGGCATTTAAAGATGCTTCAATGGGTGCCCGAGATTACTATGTGGAAGAAGTCGGCGATATCGGTAAAGAGCTTCTCACACTGTTTGAAGGCGACCTCCAGGATTTCAGCAACTAATTAAATCCCCTAGTTATTCATAAACATAAAGAAAGTCGAGAGCCTACTGGAGCCCTCGACTTTCTTTTATTTTATATTTGGAAGCAAAACAATGGAAAAAACAGGAAGCCCCAGGAGGCTTCCTTAATGTTCGTCGTATTCAAAGGAATTGATAATCTGATTGGTAATGACATGGATGTACTCAAGCTCATTCTCATACCGTTCTTTTACGGAGTTCAGTTCTGCAGTCATTGAAGGACTGATATACGGATGGCTTAAATGGAATTTGAGCTCCTCGATATGTTTTCTTACAGTCTTCTGTCTTTTGCTAAGACGCTCAACCATGTAAGTGCTTTGATTCTTGTTAAGCTGTAACGTAAGCATATGCACCCTCCTAACAATTCGTGGCAATGTGCCCGAATGGACTAAGTTCCTATCTCTATTATCAAAGAGGCGGGATAGGTCTTCAACCCCTCATAGACCTGTGCGGCACCCCACAAAAGAGGGGGATGAAATAGTGAATGATTCAGAAGGGCGAAAATAGGATATTCGAAGGACTGCATCGATTGCGAATTTTAAATGGTGACTTTCAATTCCATACATAAATAATTATTAAAATTACAGGAAATCGGTAGGTATCTGAAGTTTATTTGATTGTTTGTGATTGTTTTGTGACGAATCAGGATATAAACGAAAATAAATAATCAAGAAAACGTTGACATACAATCAAAAACGGAATACAATGATTAACAACAAAACAAAATGATCATTTTCGTTCGTGATCGAATCATTTATAATGATAATATAGAGATAAAACGATCATGGAGGATGCATATGTTTGTAGAAGAGAGACAAAGGGAAATATTAAAAATATTAAAGGATAAAGGCAAGGTGAAGACGCTGGAGCTGGCAGAAATGCTGGGTGTGTCTGAACCGACCATCAGACGGGACATTTCTGATCTCGATAAGCGCGGGGAGCTCATACGCACACACGGGGGTGCGCTTCCAATAGAAGAGAATGCGGCAGAACCTACTTTCATGGAGAAGGCTGACAAGTATCTGACTGAAAAAATTCAGATTGGAAGGGTCGCAGCATCGCTTATCAAGAAGGGAAGCACCGTTGTCCTTGACGGTGGAACAACAACCCTTCAAGTTGCCAAGCACATTCAGGCGACCGACGTAACGGTCATCACCAATGCCCTGGATATTGCTGAAGCGCTTGAAGATCACAGTGGGGTCGATGTCATTTTGACAGGCGGCACCATCCGGTGGAACACAAGGGCTCTTGTGGGACCTATTACAGAGTCTGTGCTGAACCAGTTCAGAGTGGACATGGCCTTCATTGGCATAAATGGAATCAGTACTCTGGATGGCATTACGACGCCGAATGTTGTTGAAGCAAGCTCCAAGAAGGCAATGATCAAAATTGCCCACCGTGCTTTTGTTGTTGCAGATCATAGCAAGTTCGACAGAAAAGAATTTTGCAGAGTGGCCGATTTTAGTGACCTGGCAGGCATCATTACAGATGCGGGTATAGACGAGCGCATTATTGATGCGTACGAGTCTATAGATGTTGAGCTGATATTAAAGGAAGGTGATTTTGTTGATTCTAACAGTCACCCTGAATCCAGCAGTTGACAAGACAATTCAAGTGGATGACTTCACCATGAATCAGGTGAATCGGGTACGCGAAGCACGATCAGACGCTGGTGGCAAAGGGATAAACGTGTCACATGCAGTTAAAGCCATGGGGCATGAAAGTACATCTTACGCCATAATAGGCGGGAGGATGGGTAAGTATATTAAGAATACCATGGACGCTGAAGGCATTGCCTTTAAGTACCTTGAGGTAGATCAGGAAACAAGAACCAACCTCAAGGTCGTCGATCCGGTAAATGGGACGCATACAGATATAAATGAAGCGGGCCCTGAAGTAGACGCCGATTTTGAGCAGAAGGTTGTAGAACTCATAGCGAGAGATATCAAATCTGGAGATATCCTGGTTCTGAGTGGCAGTATTCTGCCTGGAATGAGCTTATCGCTCTATCCTGACTTAATACGTGTTGCGGCTTCAGCGGGCGCGGTTGTCATTTTCGATGCAGATGGGAGCCAGCTAGACGAAGGCCTGAATGCGTCTCCAAATATTATCAAGCCAAATATTGATGAGTTATCCAGGTTGTCTGGGAAAACGTTCGGTTCGAATAGTGAAGTAATTGAGTATATTCGCTGTCTTATTCAAGACGGTAAGCTGAAGGACGGCGCCCTGGTTTCCATGGGAGAAGCGGGTGCGCTCTGGGTTACTCAAAAGACGGCCATACGGGTGAAAGCAATCAAGACAGAGGTTAAATCCACAGTTGGCGCAGGTGATTCTATGGTTGCGGCACTTGCCATAGCCCTTGAAAGTGGACTGTCAGAGGCAGAAATGCTTAAGCTCGCAACAGCAGCTGCAGTAGCACGTATTTCGACGGAAGGGCCAATTCAGTGCAGTGCGGAAAAGATAGATGAGATATCAAAACGGGTTGTTATAGAAACACTGTAACCAAGTCGTGAAAAAACCTATTTGGAATAGAAATATTGGAGGAAGAATATGATTAATGAGCTATTTACGGAAGATCTGATGATAGATGCACTGAGCGCGACATCAAAAGAAGATGCAATCAAAGAAATGGTTGAACAGCTTGACACTGCAGGCAAGCTTATCAATAAAGAGGCGTTCCTCGACGCTGTTTTTGCAAGAGAAGCAGAATACTCAACAGGTATTGGAATGGGTATTGCAATTCCTCATGGAAAAAGCAGCGGCGTAAAAGAGCCGGCACTCGTATTTGCGCGCAGCGAGGCAGGTGTTGACTATGAAAGTATGGACGGAGCGCCAGCACATCTTTTCTTTATGGTCGCTGTACCGGAATCGGCAAATGAAGAGCATTTGAAGATCCTTGGACTGCTTTCGAGAAAGCTGATGCACAAGGAAGTCAGAGAAAAGCTGATGGCGGCAGCAGGTTATGATGAAATCATGGAAATCATTGGTTAGAATCGGCATTATACTTAATTTTGTGTGATTGATTAGGGAATTGTGAGTATGTGAAAAAGGGAGGTATCCTGATGAAGATTGTTGCAGTTACAGCGTGTCCTACGGGTATTGCTCATACTTATATGGCTGCTGAAGCACTTCAGATTGCAGCAGGTGAAATGGGCATTTCGCTTAAAGTAGAGACAAGAGGTTCTGTTGGTGGTGAGAATGAACTGACTGCTGAAGACATTAAGGAAGCAGATGCGGTTATCGTTGCAGCAGATACGAATGTTCCAAAAGAAAGGTTTGCAGGAAAGAAAGTTGTAGAAGTCCCTGTTGCAGATGCAATCAAGGACGCTGCGGGCCTTATAGAAAAAGCAAAAAATGCAAATGTCATGCAGGGAAATCTGTCGGATAATGTTTCCGACATCAAAGCTGAAAGAAGTGCCGAGCGCAAGGGTGCCTACAAGCACCTTATGACAGGCGTTTCCTTTATGATTCCATTTGTTGTTGCAGGTGGTATTCTAATTGCACTTTCCTTTGTATTTGGTATTGAAGCCTTTAAGGAAGAAGGCACCCTCGCAGCTGCACTGATGCAAATCGGTGGCGGTTCAGCGTTTGCGCTGATGGTTCCTATTCTTTCAGGGTATATTGCATTCTCCATTGCTGACCGTCCTGGCCTTGTTCCTGGTATGGTTGGTGGTATGTTGGCAAGCTCGGTCGGTTCAGGCTTCCTTGGTGGTCTGATTGCTGGTTTCCTTGCAGGCTATACTGTAGAAATGCTTAAAAAGACAATCAAATTGCCGAAGTCACTTGCAGGACTTATGCCTGTACTGGTGCTTCCGGTATTCTCTACACTGATAACAGGGCTTGCTATGATTTACGTCATCGGAAAACCTGTAGCGGCTATTAACACAGCAATGAACAACTTCCTCAACGGCATGAGCGGTACAAACTCGATTGTACTGGGTTTGATCATTGGCCTTATGATGGCATTTGACATGGGCGGTCCGGTTAACAAAGCGGCTTATGCCTTTGGTGTAGGTACACTTGTTGCAGGTCAGACATCTATGATCATGGCGGCTGTTATGGCAGCTGGTATGGTACCGCCGTTGGGCATTGCACTGGCGACCGTGGTTGCTAAGAATAAGTTTACGGCACAGGAAATTGAAGCTGGTAAAGCAGCTTGGGCAATGGGGATTTCATTCATTACAGAAGGTGCAATTCCATTTGCAGCAGCAGACCCTGCACGCGTCATCCCATCGATTATGGCTGGCTCTGCAGTGACTGGCGCACTTTCAATGCTGTTCAAGTGCGGTCTTGCCGTGCCACATGGTGGCATCTTCGTACTGGTTATTCCAAACGCAGTAAGCAATCTGTTAATGTACATTGTGAGTATTGCTGTAGGTACAGCTGTAACGGCTGGCCTGCTGGCAACAATCAAAAAAGAAATTGCGTAAGGAACGTACAATCAAAGAATAGAAGCATTATGCAGCATGACCCGTGGTCATGCTGCATATCCCTTTGCACATCCTTAAGGAGGGAAACAAATGAGAGGTATACCGGCATCGGAAGGTATTGCAATAGGTCCTGTACTACTATGGGGGCAGGATGAAGTTATAATCGAGAAGAAGACAATCGACAGTGTCGAGGCCGAGCTAGAGAAGTTTGAGGCCGCAGTTGACCATTCGAAAAATCAGCTGGAAGAAATCCGGCTAAAAGCACTTGAAACAATGGGCGAAGAAGAAGCGCAGGTTTTTGACGCACACATTCTTCTTATGGAAGACCCGGAATGGATTGGAAAGATAAAATCTCAGATTGAAAGTGATCTGATTTGTTCAGAATATATAGTGCAGTCTGTAACCGATGCGTTTGTGGCAATTTTTGAGGCCATGGACAATGAGTATCTTGCAGCGAGAGCGGCAGACCTGAAAGATGTGGCAATGCGGTTGATTCGCAATATTCTAGGCGTATCATCAGGCATAGAGGACATAGGTTCAAGCCCTGTCATTATTGTAGCTGAGGATTTGACCCCCTCAGATACAGCGCAGCTGAGCAAGGACACCGTGCTTGGTTTTATTACCGAGCAGGGTAACAAGACATCGCATTCGGCAATCATTGCAAGAACCATGGGGATACCGGCCCTTGTTGGCGCAGAAGGTCTTCGTGGACGCATTCATGAGGCAATGGAGACGAAGGATACTTTAACACTGGCTTTTGACGGTTCAACGGGAGAAATTTTCATTTCTCCAAAGGCGGATGTTGTCCTCCAGTTCGAAGAAAAGAAAAAGCGGATTGAGGCAGAGCATGAAGCGGATGAAGCTGTCAGGGGCAAGGAAAGCATTACACTTGACGGCAAAAGGGTTGAAATCGCCTGCAATATTGCCAAGCCAGATGAGGCGGATTATGTTGTTGAGCATGACGGCGAGGGTGTGGGTCTTTTCAGAAGTGAGTTCCTCTTTATGGAGCGTAGCGAAGCCCCTTCAGAGGAAGAACAGTTTGAGGCCTATAAACGGGCAGTCATCAAGCTTAAGGGCAGACCGCTGATCGTTCGTACCCTTGATGCGGGTGGTGACAAGCACATTCCTTACTTGAACGTGAGTGAGGAAATGAATCCTTTCCTTGGCTACAGGGCAATCAGAATATGTCTTGATGATACGGTCCTCTTCAGAACACAGCTAAGAGCCATTCTTCGAGCGAGCGATTTTGGTAAAATAAAAGTTATGTTCCCAATGATCGCAGCGGTAGATGAGTTTCTTGAAGCCAAGGCACTGGTCCTGGATGAAATGAAGCATCTCAGGGCAAGTGGTGTTTCTTTTGATGAAAACATTGAGCTGGGGATTATGGTCGAAATACCATCGACAGCCGTTCTTGCAGACTTGTTTGCAAATCATGTGGACTTCTTCAGTATCGGAACCAACGACCTGACCCAGTACACACTGGCAGCTGACCGAATGAACTCCAAGCTTAAGAAGCTCTACAATCACAGAAATCCAGCTGTCCTGCGTCTGATAAAAATGGTTATCGACGCGGCACATAAAAAGGGAAAATGGGTTGGCATGTGCGGTGAGGCTGCTGGTGACACTTACATGACGCCAATTCTTATAGGCTTGGGTCTTGATGAGTTCAGTATGGCACCGTCATCGGTACTCAAGGTCCGCAGACTTGTCAGAAAGCTATCGCAAGAGACCTGCAGTACATTTGCCCAGGACCTGCTGGCTATGGAAGATGTCGTTAAAATAGAAGAGAAAATCGAGGCGTTTATCAAAGCCATTTAAGGAGGCATACGATGTTAGAAACGAAATTTACACTTATGAATGAAACTGGATTTCATGCGAGACCGGCAAGCATTTTTGTGAAGGCGGCTACTGGGTTCAAGTCCGAGGTTTTCATTTTAAAGGACAACGAAAAGTACAATGCCAAGTCCATTATGGGACTGCTGAGCATGGGTGCGACAAAGGGTACTGAAATCCTTCTTCAGGTTGATGGAGAAGATGAAGCTGAAGCTACAGAAGCCCTGCTTGAAATTCTGCGTACAATGGATTAGCGGATTCGGTATCCCTTGATTCTGCTCTTGGAATCAGGAACTAAGCCGTGAATCCCAGCAAAGCATATACTGGCGTTTTAAATCAAACAATAAATAACGGGTTGCTTCTATATTGTAGAGGCAACCCGTTTTGCTGTTTTTTAAATCGTTTGTCTTGTCTGACTGGCTTCGTATTCGGACTGGAGCATGGACATGATATTCATGGAAGCGTAGCCTGTTTCTCTTTTCTTGCACTGTCTCAGGGTACCCTCAAAGAGAAAGTCCATGGTTTCATAGAGGTGAATGGCTATGGTGTTGTCTGAATATACGTCCAGCCATAAGCGATTACATCCAAGCTTTTCAAAGCAAAGCTTTTTCAAGGCTTCGATTGATTTCTTACCGTAGCCCTGGCCCTTCTTCTCAATAGCAATACGTGTAAGCTCGATACAGTCGTGCGGGCTTTCTATGCCGTCCAGCATGACATAACCCACGGCTTCCTTCGTCTGGGAATCCATAATCAGCAAATGGTACCAGTTGTCTGAGTCGATGATTTCAGTATGCTGGTCTTTGGTCCACTTATAGACGAAGTCCTTGTTTGCAGGATCCCATTCCATTCGAATGACATCATCCAAATTGCTCTTTGCTGTAGGTGTCAGTATGATTCCTTTATATTCCATGATGATTTCCATAGGGGTTGCCTCCTGTAAAGTACCACCTTTGTGATGCCTTGGTTTTAATCAGAAGTTGCTGAAAGTTCTACCACCTTCATTTTACCATATTTGGATGTAATCATCATGCTCATAAGAATGAGCGAAGCGCCCATGTAAATATTGGCTGAAATGTGTTCGGCAAGCATAACCCAACCGAAAAAGGATGCGAATAGCGGTTCAAGGGTATAGATGATGGTTACCTTGAGTGCAGGCAGACTTTGCTGGCTCATATTTGCGATGACATATGCAAGGCCTGTCATTCCAATCCCCATAATGAGGACACTCACTGTGTCTGCTGGTGAATGCGGCAGTGCAGGCGCTTCGAACACCAGCATGGAGACAAAGCTGAGAGCGCCAACGGTTAAGAGCTGTACTGCTGTGAACACGAGTGGCTTATGATTTTTGATCCTAGCTTCTACAAACAGTGTATAGTAGGCAAAAATAAGGGTGCCACCCAGTGTGACAATATCTCCGAAGTTCAGGGCGCCGCTTGCACCATTTAGAGTGATCAGCGCAAGGCCTCCAGCGGCCAGAAGTGCTTGAAGCCACTGGGAGACCCCTTGCTTAACCCTATAGACAGCGATCTTTAAAAAGGGGATAAAGATAACAACACTGCCTACGATAAAGGCATTTTTTGAAATGCTTGTATATTTCAGACCGAGGGTATGCAGCACAAATGCTGCAAAAAGCAGGATGCCTGCCAGAGTGCCCTCTGCCACAAGCGTTCGGGACAGAGCGAATCTGCGTCGGACTATTAAAAAGGCAAGCAGGGAAATACCGCCTATGACAAATCTGTAGGACAGGAAGGTAAATACACCCATGTATTCAAGCAGGGGTTTTGTCAGGCTGAATGACAGTCCCCAAAATAGTACGACAGTAATAAGTGCGATTGTTGGCCAATTCTTTTTCATTTGTGCCACCTCTTTTCTTTTTGTATTTGCTTTCGAATTTGACTGTAAGCAAAGTCTACCGCAAAAGAGGGGGATGTGTCATTTCAGTTTATACAATAAAACCTCCAAGTAGTTGTGTTTTTGACAACTGCTTGGAGGTTTTTCATTACATTGCTTAAGTATAGGTATTCATCTTGTACAAATGAATGGCTAGAGCAAGGGTTTCATGCATCATGCCTTCAAAGGCATCAAGACCGAGGACTTCCCTGATTTTACGAATACGATAGCGAATGGTGTTCACGTGCTGATAGAGTTTTGCTGCGGTTTCCTGAATATTGGTGTCGCAATCGATATAGGCGGTAGCTGTTTTCAAAAGCTCGGTGTCGTGCTTCTCATCGTAGTCGATCAGTTTACCTATGATTTCGTGGTAGTAAGCGTGAAACCACTTGTTTTCCCGATTGGGCAGGAGAATCTGATAAAGTCCAAGCATATCGAAGCTGCTGATATCCTTGTCCATTAATTGGACATACTCTGCGGCATAACCGCTTTCAAGGATGGCGCGGCCCATATCGCCAAGACTGTCCTTGAAGCAGCTGATGCCCATTTTGAGTTCCGACCGGCTAAGGCCACAGCTTTCAAGGGTTTGAAGGAGATACTCCACCATGGCTTCATGGGAGTGCGGGCGTTTGTCATAGCTGGTGATTAGAAGAATGTTGTCCGCGTAAGTCATCGCCCAGCTCCGTTTGCCCAGAAGCTGGTTCAATGAAGAAATGACCTGTGCCTCAGAGAGGGTGTCATCGACGGGCTTGATTCGCGCGCAGATGAAGTGGTTTGTAAATTGACTATTGAGTCTGAGGGCTAAGGCCCGAACCTTGAGGCTGTCGCTTTCATTTAAAATCATGTCATCGACAAAGCCACTGAGCTTGGCAACCTGACTGTGCATGTTAAGGGCCTGGTCTATGTCGAGAATAATATCTTCTATATAAGTCTTGTTGAAGGTGAAGAGAGGAAACTTATGCTTGTTGGCATATTCAATGACCTCGTCTGGAAATTCCTCAAAGAAGATTGTTTTAAGGGCAAAGCAGGAAGACTTTGTCTCAATGATGGCCTTGATGTAATCCAGCATGTGCTCCGGATGATCCTTAATCATGATCATATTGCTGAAAAGAAACTCGCCCGGATAGATGATTTCCTTGAGAACGTCCGCGCTTTCGTGGTCAATAAGACCGACACGGCTGATTTTGTTGTTGAGTCCGCCAACGCCGGCTACAAGTTTGAAGCGTTCAAGAGCCTTTAGGCTCAGAGCCTCGTGTACAGTCAGTGCCATTTATGATCAACTCCAATTTAATATGCATATAAAAGGGGTGTATACCAATTTAAGTATATGTCATTTCACAAAAATTGCACAGGGCAGAAGTGGGGCATATGGCGATTAAAGTGTCTAAAAAAGATACATGTACAGCGCACAAAACAGAAAAAAATCGGGATGATGGCAATCGAAAAAACACTTTAAGAACTGGAAGTATTGAAAATACACAATAGTTTAGGAAGTGTAAAAGTTGGCATACAACTTGCGTTAAAGAATTGCAAATCAAATTTGTCCAAACAATTTTACAGACATACAGGAGGAAACGTATGAGAGAAGTTGTAATTGTCAGTGCGGCAAGGACACCGATTGGTAACTTCGGTGGCGCACTTGCGCCAATGAGCGCTGTCGATTTAGGGGTTGTAGCTGTGAAGGCGGCTTTAGAACGGGGAAATGTAAAGCCTGAAATGGTAGATGAGGTCCTGATAGGCAATGTGCTTCAAGCGGGTCTGGGACAGAATGTTGCGCGTCAGATTGCTGTGAAGGCGGGCCTTCCTGAAGAGGTTCCTGCTATTGCAATCAATAAGCTTTGCGGTTCAGGTCTGCGTACAGTCAGCATGGCTGCGCAGTTCATCATGCTTGGAGACGCAAAGGTTGTGCTTGCAGGCGGTACTGAAAGTATGTCCAATGCACCTTATATTATGGACAAGGCACGCTGGGGCATGAGAATGGGCAATGCCTCCGTTGAGGACACAATGATCAAGGATGGTCTTTGGGATGCCTTCAACGATTATCATATGGGCATTACAGCTGAGAATATTGCTGAAAGGTGGTCAATCACCCGTGAGGAGCAGGATGCATTCGCACTCCACAGTCAGATGAAAGCTGCTGCAGCAATAACAGAAGGCAAGTTCAAGGATGAAATTGTGCCTGTGACTGTCAAGCAAAGACGTAAGGAAATCCTAGTAGATACAGATGAGTTTCCAAGACTTGACGCAACACTGGAATCGCTGCAGAAGCTGCGACCAGCTTTCAAAAAGGAAGGCACAGTTACTGCGGGGAATGCTTCTGGCATAAATGATGGCGCGGCAATGCTTATTCTGGCTGACAAGGAATACGCGCTGGAAAACAATTTGGAAATACTTGCTGAGTTCAAGTCCTACGGTTCTGCGGCACTTGACCCGGCAATTATGGGATACGGCCCTGTGCCGGCTACTCGCATTGCACTTGAGAGAGCTGGACTTACAGCGGCTGACCTGGGACTGGTTGAAGCAAATGAAGCTTTTGCGGCACAGTCTATAGCAGTTGTAAGAGATTTGGAACTTGATGCGAGCCGTGTCAATGTCAACGGGGGAGCCATTGCACTTGGACACCCGATTGGCGCAAGCGGTGCAAGAATTCTGACGACACTCCTTTATGAAATGAAAAAGCAAAATACAAAGTACGGCCTGGCGACCTTATGTATAGGCGGTGGACAAGGTACATCTGTAATTGTTGAAAACTATCAGGCAAAGTAGTGTGCTAAAAAAATCGCGTAATTGACCCAAATTGAAAGTTTATGACCTAAGCATATAAGCACCACAAAAAAGCAGAAAAACGCATATATATTCTGACCAAATATATATGAAGATCAAAAGTTCTAAAGACCAAAAGGCCAATTGACCAAATGACCTTTGAAATTTATATGTGTGTATAGCCAAAAGGCGACTTATTGGAGGTAAAACATGAGACTACAGGATAAGGTGGCAATCGTAACAGGTGCTGCACGTGGCATCGGACTTGAAACAGCAAAGCGCTTTGCTGAAGAAGGCGCAACAGTCGTAATCTGCGATTTGAATGAAGAGGGTGTTGCTGCGGCAGCTCAGGAAATTATTGATGCTGGCGGCCAGGCAATGGGGATTGCTGTTAACGTTACAGACCAGGCCCAAGTCGAAGAAGCTGTACAAAAGACAGTGGCGGCATACGGCAAACTGGACTGCCTGGTAAACAACGCTGGTATTACTGCGGATAACACACTTGTGAAAATGTCAGAAGATGAGTGGGACCGTGTAATCAATGTTAACCTGAAGGGCGTTTACAACTTCGGTCAGGCAGCAGCTAAGGCTATGGCTGAAAATGGTGGCGCAATCCTGAACACATCAAGTGTTGTAGGTATTTATGGAAACTTTGGTCAAACAAATTACGCAGCAGCCAAATGGGGCGTAATTGGTATGACCAAGACTTGGGCAAAAGAGCTTGGTAAAAAAGGCATTCGTGTAAATGCCGTTGCTCCAGGTTTCATTTTGACACCAATGACAGAAAAGATGCCTGAAAAGGTACTGGATATGATGAAAGGCAAATCTCCACTAAGGGATCTTGGCCGTCCTTCGGATATTGCCAATGCATTTCTATTCCTGGCATCAGATGAAGCCCGTTTTATTACAGGCACAGTACTAAGCGTTGATGGCGGCGTAGTTCTTTAATAAATGCTTCAAAATCTCCCTTATAAAATTTGAACACTTATGGAAAAAACGCCAATCCAACATATGGACATGTCTAATAATTAGACATGTCCTTTTTCGTGAAAGGCAATAGAAATGCGAAGGGATAGAGGGGGGTGGATATTTGTGCTCGCACAAAAATATCCACCCCCCTCTATCCCTTCATATGGCGCGCCTCGCGACATGAGCAATCTTCGATTGCTCTGTTCCGTGCTTAGTGGGAATCATATGGCGCGCCTCGCGACATGAGCAGTCGAAGATTGCTCTGTTCCGTGTTTAGTGGGAATCGAACGAAGGCACCTCGCGACATGAGCGATCGAAAATTGCTGGATGAGGTCTATTCTGCGCCCCGCCAAACGATGCTCCCGGGTTCGG
Source organism: uncultured Acidaminobacter sp. (assembly GCA_963678925.1). Taxonomy (GTDB): domain Bacteria; phylum Bacillota; class Clostridia; order Peptostreptococcales; family Acidaminobacteraceae. The sequence continues at coordinate 2,763,140 of OY787533.1, forward strand.
ATTTTACCGCAAGTTCAATCGAAAGCCTCTTTTGAAATACTCCCAAAAGCAAAAGTGACAAATATTTAGACACATGATAAGCTTGAACTAGATAAAAAATGACTGAAAACCGCTAAAAATGTACAAAAAATAGATGGTATGAATCTTGCATTACTATTTTATAGACGCACGAACGTTTAAATGAGTCCGATTTGGCGCGGTGTTGCCAAAAACAAACAGAAACCGGAGTTCGATGCGAATATACTATTTTGGAGGGACGCATGAAAAATACAAAGATTCATGGGCTGGATGCATTAATGGAGCATGTAAGGGAGGGGATTGTCTGCGTACGTGAAAACGGCTCGGTCATACTCGCAAACAGCAGGGCCTGCATGCTGCTCGGCATGACGGAGCTGGAACTTGAAGAAGTGAACCTGAAATACAAGGCGCCGTTTCTCAAACTGAATGAAGCGCTTGAAACCAATCGCTTTATCAGTGAGGAGCATGTTACCTACGGGAGCGATATATTTGTGGTATCCACATTCCCAATGCGGATGATGGAAGAGGAACCGGTGGTTTGCTGTGTCTTCAACAACCTGGTTGCCCATCAGAAGCTAAAGGCAAAGGTCTATGAAGACTCCAGGGATTATGACGTGCTTGATGTCCTGATGAACACACTGGACGAATGGGTTGTTGTAGTCGACAAGAATGGCATTATCACCCGTATGAGCAAGGCTTATAAGGACTTCAACCAGGACAACGATCCCGAAGGAAAGCATGTTACCGATGTTATTGAAAATACACGAATGCATAAGGTTATTGAATCCGGTCTTCCTGAGCTGAACGATGTACAGTACATCAGAGGCAACAAAATGGTGGCGAGTCGGGTACCAATTATCCGTAACGGCAAGGTCATCGGGGCTGTAGGCAAGGTTATTTTCAAGGACCTTAAGGATTTCTATACACTCAGCAATAAGATTTCAACCCTTCAGAGCGAGGTCGCTTATTATAAAGAGGAGCTGGGTCGTGCAAGGGCTGCCAAGTATTCCTTCGATATGATCATTGGTGGATCTGAAGCGACTGAAAAGACAAAGGCTATGGCAAAACGGGCGGCAAGGACAGACTCTAACGTTCTGATTATAGGAGAAAGCGGAACGGGTAAGGAACTCTTTGCCCATGCCATTCATAACGAAAGTTCAAGACGGTTCGGCCCTTTTGTGAAGGTCAACTGTGCGGCAATTCCTGGAGAACTGCTGGAATCCGAGCTCTTCGGTTATGAAAGCGGAGCCTTTACAGGGGCACGCAAGGATGGCAAAAAGGGTAAGTTTGAGCTTGCAAACAAGGGAACCATCCTTCTCGATGAGATTGGTGAAATGCCGATTGAAATGCAGGTCAAGCTTCTAAGAGCCCTTCAAGAAAGGGAAATAGACCGGGTTGGCGGTCAGGAACCCATCAAAATAGACGTGCGGATCATTGCTTCAACCAATAAGGTGCTGGAAGACCTGGTTGAACAAGGCCTGTTCAGGGAGGATCTCTTTTACCGACTGAACGTCATGCGCATTAACCTTACACCAATCCGGGAGCGTATTGAGGAAATCCCAGACATCGTCAACGCCCTCGTTTCCAAGCTGACAGAGCGGTTGGGGCTCTATGTTTCGGGTATTACCCCGGAAGCGATGAATATCATGATGCGCTACGAGTGGCCGGGGAACATAAGGGAGCTGGAAAATGCGCTTGAAAGGGCCATCAACCTGCTTGACGACGATATGCTCATTAAGGCGGCACACCTGCCGGACAAGCTGATCAAGAACAAGTACAAGGTGCGCCTGCATAAAGGAAAGCTGCTTCAAAATATTATTGAAGAGGTTGAAAAAGAGATTATTGAGCAGACTTTAGAGGAAAATGACTTCAATAAAAATAAAACTGCGAAAATTTTAGGCATTTCACGTGCTGGTTTATACAATAAAATAGCCCAATACCACATCAAGGTGTCGAAAAATTAGACATGAACACAAAGAAATCATAAGGATCTTAAGTTGGTAATTGCAGTGCTTTTGACAGGCCTGTCCATTATGTGGACAGGTCTTTTTGCGTCCAGAATTTCAGGCCTTCTGAAAGCCTTGAAATTACACAGTTCATCTTGTGAAAAAATTGGCACGCTGCTTGCGATATATAGATTCGAATTGAAAAAACGTATTCACAGATGTGTATCTATATTCGGGAGGAAAATATGAGAGTGAAATTTCTAAGTGCTGAGGAAGCAATCGACCAGGTACATGACGGCGCCCATATCGTGACAGGTGGTTTCGTTGGTCTGGGTGTGCCGGAAGAAATTGAAATTGCGCTGAAGGAGAAATTCCTTAATAAGGGATGTCCAAAAGACCTGACCCTTATTTACGCAGCGGGCCAAGGGGATGGCGGCGAACGCGGGCTGAATCATCTTGGACATGAGGGACTGGTTAAAAAGGTCATCGGGGGACACTGGGGTCTAGCACCAAAACTCGGAAAGCTTGCGATTGAAGACAAGATTGAAGCTTATAATCTTCCGCAAGGTGTCATTTCACATATGTTTAGAGATATTGCTGCTGGAAAACCGGGGACGATAACCCATGTTGGTCTCAAAACATTTGTTGACCCGCGTCTTGAAGGCGGACGAATCAATACCAAAACAAAAGAAGACATTGTCGAGGTTATCGAACTGGATAGCAAAGAGTACCTGCGCTACAAGCACTTCGACATCGATTTTGCCTTCCTGAGAGGCAGCTATGCGGATGAAAACGGCAACATCGTCCTCAGTGAAGAGGCTGTTCCGCTGGAGTCTACAGCAATTGCAGCAGCATGCAAGAACAGTGGCGGAAAGGTCATTGTGCAGGTTAAGGAAGTTGTTAAGAGCGGTTCTCTTGATCCTAAGCTCGTAAAGATTCCTGGAATCTATGTGGACACAATTGTAGTTGCCAAATCAGAAGAAAACCACATGCAGACATATGTGGAGCAGTACAATGCGTCCTTTGCAGGGAATCTGACTGCACCTGACAACTCCTTTAAAGCGCTGGGCCTAAATGAAAGAAAAATTATCGGACGCCGTGCTGCCATGGAGCTTGAGTCAAACTCAATTGTAAACCTTGGAATTGGTGTGCCGGAAGCCGTAGCGAATGTCGCTAAGGAAGAAGGGGTTATCGAATCCATGGTTCTTACAGTGGAAGCGGGTCCAATCGGTGGCATTCCGGCAAGCGGCATGAATTTCGGGGCTTCTACAAATCCTGAAGCAATCATTGACCAGCCATATCAATTTGACTTCTATGATGGTGGCGGACTTGATCTGGCATTTCTTGGACTGGCGCAGTGTGACCAGGAAGGTAATATCAATGTTTCAAAATTTGGTCCAAAGGTTGCGGGGTGTGGCGGCTTCATCAATATCACACAAAATGCGAAAAAGGTTATTTACTGTGGAACCTTCACAGCGGGTGGTCTAAAGGTTGAGGCAGACAAGGGCACGCTTAAAATCCTGAATGAAGGCAAGATCAAGAAGATGATCTCCAAGGTTGAGCAGGTTACATTCAGCGGTGCGCATGCGGCAGAACTCGGACAGCCGGTTCTTTACATTACAGAACGCGCAGTGTTCGAACTGACGAAGGACGGCATGGTTCTCAAGGAAATCGCACCGGGTGTACGTCTTGAGGAAGATGTTCTGGCCCATATGGAGTTTGCACCAATCGTTCCTGAAAATCTACCGCTTATGGATGAAAGAATTTTCAAAGACGAGCCAATGGGACTTGTCATCGAATAGAGAGTGAGGTTGAAGACATGATAGGAAAATCAATTCAAGAAATGCAAATTGGTGAAAAGGCAAGTTTTCAGAAGACCATAACTGAATCCGATGTTTATCTTTATGCAGGTATTACGGGGGATCTGAACCCTGTACACATAAACGCAGAGCATGCCGAACAGTCCATGTTCAAGGAGCGTATTGCCCATGGCATGCTTACAGCAGGTTTCATATCTGCGGTTCTGGGACTGCAGCTTCCAGGCCCGGGAACCATCTATTTATCTCAATCCATCAAGTTCACAGCCCCTGTCCGCATTGGCGATACCGTAAAGGCTGAGGCAGAAGTTATAGAAAAAATTGAAGAGAAGAATCGCATTAAGTTAAGAACAATCTGTACAAACCAGCGCGGTGAGCAGGTGCTTGTCGGCGAGGCGATGGTTATGCCTCCAAAAAAATAATCAGCTTTAAGCTTTAATAGAAGCGATGGAATGATGTCATCTGGAGTATTGAGCCTTGGGGTATGGCCAGTATTTTCAAACGTGTGTAATAGAGAAAACGAGAATGTAACAGTAGGAGGTCAACATGAATTTTGAACTCGGAAAAGAGTACGTCCTTCTTCGCCAGATGTACCGTGCTTTTGCGGAAAATGAGGTAAAGCCTCTGGCAGAAGAGGTCGATGAAGAAGAACGCTTCCCTGTGGAAACGGTTGAGAAAATGAAGAAATTCGGTTTCTTCGGTATTCCCTTTCCTAAGGCGTACGGCGGTGCAGGTGCAGACAACCTGGCATACGCAATGGCAGTAGAGGAACTTTCCAAGGCATGCGGCACGACAGGTGTTATTGTGTCTGCCCATACTTCTCTCTGCGCAGCGCCAATCTATGAGTTTGGTACTGAAGAGCAAAAACAAAAGTACCTTGTTCCACTTGCAAAGGGTCAAAAGCTGGGTGCTTTTGGTCTTACTGAGCCAGGCGCAGGTACAGACGCTGCTGGACAGCAGACAAGAGCTGTTCTTGACGGCGACCACTATATACTGGATGGATCGAAGATCTTCATCACAAACGCAGGCTATGCAGATGTTTACATCATCATGGCAATGACTGACAAGTCAAAGGGTACACGCGGCATTTCAGCGTTTATCGTTGACGGCGACACACCAGGCTTCACAGTCGGCAAAAAAGAAAAGAAAATGGGCATCCGCGGTTCTGCAACTTGCGAGCTCATCTTTGAAAACTGCCGCATTCCAAAGGAAAACCTTCTAGGCAAGGAAGGCATGGGCTTCAAGATTGCAATGAAAACCCTTGATGGCGGCCGTATCGGCATCGCTTCACAGGCACTGGGTCTGGCTCAGGGCGCAATCGACGAAACAGTGGCTTATGTCAAAGAAAGAAAACAGTTCGGCCGTCCAATCGCCAAGTTCCAGAACACACAGTTCCAGCTGGCAGATATGGAAACACGCACAGAGGCAGCACGTCTTCTCGTGTACAAGGCAGCCCGCGCGAAAGATGCGAAGGTGCCTTACTCAAACGAAGCGGCAATGGCTAAACTGTTTGCAGCAGAAGCAGCAATGGACGTCACTACAAAGGCTGTACAGCTTCACGGCGGCTACGGCTACACAAGAGAGTACCCAGTTGAGCGTATGATGCGCGATGCCAAGATCACAGAGATCTATGAAGGTACAAGTGAAGTTCAGCGTATGGTTGTTGCAGCAAACTTGCTTAAGTAGGAGGTAAAAAGATGAATATCATCGTTTGCATAAAGCAGGTTCCAGATACAACAGAAGTGCGTCTGGACCCTAAGACAGGTACGCTGATTCGTGATGGCGTGCCAAGTATCATCAACCCTGACGACAAGGCTGGCCTGGAGGCTGCTCTGCGTCTGAAGGACGAACACGGTGCTCATGTAACAGTGCTTACAATGGGTCCCCCACAAGCAGACAACGCGCTCAGAGAAGCCCTTGCAATGGGTGCTGACCGCGCGATTCTACTGACAGATAGAGTATTTGCAGGCGCAGACACATGGGCAACATCCATGACGCTTGCAGCAGCGATTAGAAACCTGGAGTACGATCTGATCATCGCTGGCCGTCAGGCTATCGACGGTGACACGGCTCAGGTTGGTCCTCAAATCGCAGAGAAGCTTTCCCTGCCACAGGTAAGCTATGTTGAAGACCTGAAGAAAGACGGCGACAAGCTGGTTGTTAAGCGTGTGTTTGAAGACGGCTACCACATGATTGAAGTGAAAATGCCATGTCTGATCACAACACTGAGCGAAATGAACGAAGCGCGTTACATGTCTGTTCAAGGTATCTTCGATGCATACCGTGAAAAGGAAGTGGAAACGTGGACATACGACAACATCGAAGTTGAGCAGGAATTCCTTGGCCTGAAGGGCTCGCCTACGCGCGTTAAGAAGTCTTTCACAAAATCAGTCAAGGCACCTGGCAAGAAGTACGATGTGGATCCACAGCAGGCTGCGAAAATCATCCTTGATAACCTCAAGGAAAAGTACATTATCGATTAGGAGGACTTTCACATGAACCGTACAGACTACAAAGACGTTATGGTCTTTTGCGAACAGCGTGAAGGCCACATAGAAAAGGTATCAAAAGAGCTTGTGTCTAAAGGTCGCGAGCTTGCAAACGAACTGGGCTGCGCCGTGCGTGCCCTGGTTCTTGGCTACGAAATGAAGGATGACCTGAACAGCCTGATCCATCTGGGTGCTGACGAAGTCATTCTTATAGATGAAAAAGAGCTTGAAGTCTATATGACAGAGCCTTATGCAAAGGCAATGGTTGCAGCAGTTGAAGACAGAAAGCCTGAGATCATTCTCGTAGGCGCTTCAACAATCGGCCGTGACCTTGCACCGCGTGTATCGGCACGAATCAATACAGGTCTGACAGCAGACTGTACAAAGCTTGAAGTGGATGAAGAGACAAGCAATCTTCTGATGACACGTCCTGCATTTGGCGGCAACATCATGGCAACAATCATCTGTCCTGAGCACAGACCTCAAATGTCGACAGTACGCCCTGGCGTTATGCCGATGGCAGACGCTGACACAGCAAGAACAGGTCAAATCACATCGTTCAAGGTAGCTTTTGAAACGGCAGACATGAACGTGAAAATTCTTGAAGTCGTTAAGGAAACAAAGCACAAGGTGAACATCGAAGACGCAAACATTCTGATTTCAGGTGGCCGTGGCATTGGTAAGCCTGAGAACATGAAGACGCTTGAAGGTCTTGCAGACAAGCTTGGCGGTACGGTTTCAGCATCGCGTGCTGTAGTTGACGCTGGCTGGATTGATAGAAATAACCAAGTTGGACAGACTGGTAAGACAGTACGTCCTGACCTCTACTTCGCATGCGGTATCTCTGGAGCCATCCAGCATCTTGCCGGCATGGAGGAGTCTGAGTTCATCGTAGCCATCAACAAGGATGAAACTGCTCCAATCTTTGACTCTGCTGACCTTGGCATTGTTGGAGATGTGCACAAAATCATTCCTGAGCTGATGAAGCTGCTGCCTGAATTGCACAAATAAGTGTAAATAAAATAGACATGTCAACTTTCGAAAAAACCGCTGTAAGAGACTGAAAATGCAAGGTTTCAGGCTAGTGTACAAAAGATTGGCACTGGAGATGGAATTGGTTTTAGAGTAAAATATCCCCAGGCGTTGATTTGACGCGAACTGGCCTGGACGAAAGTTGGCATGACTATTGCAATATATTATGATGTGTCGGGAAAACGTTATTTAACATCCTGACTCAAAAGGTCTATAAAGCGCACTGCAGCTGGCCACTGCGGATTTTGTGTGCTGGAATAGAGAAAAAAGAAAATATGTACAAGCATTAGACATGTCTACTAGTTTTACACTTTTGTCTGCAAGGAGGAATGGATTGTGACTTTGAAGCACCCTTCAGTAATGAAAGGACTCTACTGGTTAACCGGAGCGACTGTAGCCGGGCAGCTGATCTATACTTATAACGAAAGAATTGGATGGCTTTATGCAGTATATTTCGTGACAAATTTGATTTTAACAGATCTGTTTGCCTTTGATTACCGAAAGCCGGAAATTGAGACCCTGGTTCTTCTGAATTATTGCGTAATCGCTGGTGGGGTTGCCATGGGAACGATTGCAAGTCCTATTGCAATGACAATACTCCTGATTCCTGCGGGCGCATACAATGTATGGCTGGCCTTTAGAGGGTATAGCGTTTTTAAAAATCCTGACCTATTCAAGTATGTCAGTGAAAGAAATCATGCAATCGTTGAAAAACAAACGGTATTTATGAATGTATTTTTTAGTCTCATAGGATTACTCAGCATTACAGGACTTATTATGGGACTGTTACAGTAATGTATAATGTATTTATATCAAGGGGGATATAATATGGACGTATTCGCGGTAATATTGTCGCTTGTGCTACTCATGTTCCTGGCATACAGAGGAATCACAGTACTTGTACTGGCTCCACTACTGGCTATGCTGGCAGCACTGCTAACAGGCGAAATTCCAGCACTGAGTGCCTGGACAGGTTATTTTATGCCTGCAGCAGCAGGGTATTTGCAGAAGTACTTCCCGGTCTTCTTGGCAGGTGCTATTTTTGGTAAACTCATGGGTACTTCCGGTGCGGCGCGTTCTATTGCGCATTTCATCGCTGAAAAAGCGGGTAAGAAGCGTGCTATCGCTGCAGTTATCACAGCAACTGGTCTACTGGTATACGGTGGCGTTTCTCTATTCGTAGTTGTATTTGCAGTATATCCAATCGGTGCAATGCTATTTAGAGAAGGCGATATTCCTAAGCGACTGCTTCCAGCAGCAATCGCAGCAGGAGCCTTCACATTTGCAATGACAGCACTTCCTGGTACACCACAATATATCAATACAATGCCAATTCCTTATTTTGGAACAGACATTTACGCAGCACCTATACTTGGTATTGCAGGCTCCCTGGTAATGTATTTCGGTTCAATCACTTGGCTGAACTACCGTTCAAATAAGATGAAGGCAAGTGGCATGGGTTATGGCGATCATCCAAATGAGAACCTGAACCTTGAAGGTGATGTGCCATCATTCGGCGTATCGATTTCACCGGTAATTCTTGTGTTCATCATCAACTTCATTTTGACGAACATGTACTTCAAGAGTCCATCGGTTATTGCAAAGTATGAAGCATTTGGCGGTGTTAACGGTATCTGGAGCGTTGTTATAGCCCTATCTGTAGCAATCGTTCTATCACTCTTCCTATTTAAGAACTACCTGACAACACCGAATAAGGATGTATTTGATGGTGCAGTAGGTTCCCTTCTGCCAATCTTCAACACAGCGTCAGAAGTTGGTTACGGTGGTGTAATCAAGTCTCTGAGCGTGTTTGGTGTAATCAAGGCTGCAATCGTAAGCATTCCTGGACCGCCACTGCTGTCTATCGCAATCTCTACGACTGCTCTAGCCGGTATTGTTGGTTCGTCTTCAGGTGGTACTGCGATGGCGCTTGAGGCACTGGGTTCCGACTTCCTTCAAATTGCGACAGCAAACGGCATCAATCCGGCTGTTGTACATAGAATTATGATTATGGCTGCCGGTGGTCTTGATACTTTCCCACATTGTGGTGCTGTTATCACGCTTCTTGCAGTTACAGGTCTTGACCACAAGCGTTCTTACCTTGATATTGCAGTGTGTACAATGGCAATTCCGCTTCTGGCAACATTTGTAGCAATTATTCTGGCAATGATCGGTCTTGTTTAAACCATAGATTCATTGGCTGAAATTTGGCCCCATGAAACATTCCGTTTCATGGGGCCTTATCCTGTTATGGTTAAAGTTGCAGGTGCGCTTCATAGAGATACGAAGGGGGCAAAATGATGCAGTTTACAATAAAGAGAAAAATGACGATTTTAGGATTGGTTCTACTGTCCATCCCAATGGCGGTCATTGCGGTGATGAGCTATACGCAAACGAAACAGGCGCTGGACCAGAAGGGGGAGGTCATCCTCAAAAATGCGGTGGAGCAGGCTCTGGTGCTTATAGAAGTGCAGCAGGAGGCGGTTGAACGTGGAGAAATCAGCCTGGAAGAGGCGCAGGAAACCGTAAAGGTTGAGTTGCTCGGACCCAAGGATGCCGACGGCAAACGCAGTATTTCAAAGCGTGTCGCACTAGGGGAGAACGGGTACTTTGTAGTCTATTCTCCAGATGGTGTGGAAATAATGCACCCCACCCTTGAAGGTCAAAATGTGTGGGATGTTGAAGATAAAGGCGGCAATGGCTTTAAGCTTGTTCAAGAGCAGATTAAAGCCGCAAGGTCTGGTGGCGGCATTGTGCGCTATAACTGGAATTATCCCAACTCAGACCGTATAGGGACCAAGACCTCCTATCAGAAATACGATGAAAAGTGGGCGTGGGTTGTTTCGGTGGGGGCCTATGAGACGGACTTCAACGCTTCCGCCTCGTCCATACTGTATAAGACCATGACCCTTGCAGCACTCACTCTGGTACTGGGAACGACCTTGATTCTGATTATAGCCGGACAGATTTCAAAACCAATTTCTATAATGACCACATCACTTGAAAAGCTGGCCCATGGAGATCTGACAGAACCACCCGTACATGTGGACACAAGGGATGAGGTTGCGATACTTGCAAAGAGCTTCAATACCATGCAGGGTAGTCTTCATAATGTTATTGAAACCATGGGCACTTCATCAAATGCCCTGTCAGGCTTTACAAGGGTACTAACAGATGCGACCGATGCATCGGAGCAGTCAGTGAAGCGTATCAACACAACCTTCGACGAAATAAACAAGGCGGTTTCTATGGAAGCACAAGCTGTCGAGGGGGCGGCAGACCGTATGAACACCCTGTCGGTCAGTATTGAGGAAATGCTTAAGCAAATGACCCTGATGCAGGATTCCGTCTCTGCTGTCAAGCGTGAAAATGAAAAGGGTACAGGGGTCATAGAGGAGCTCCAGGAAGCAACCCGTGAAACGCTTGAAGCGTCAGAGGAAATTAAAATTGTTATTGACGGTGTTGCAAATGCCAATGGGAACATTGTTTCACTCATAGACGGTATTACAAAAATATCCGAGCAGACCAATTTGCTGGCCCTGAATGCTTCAATCGAGGCAGCGCGCGCAGGAGATGCAGGGCGCGGCTTTTCTGTAGTTGCAGAGCAAATCCGAGCGCTCTCAGATGAGACAACCCAGCTTGTTATCCATATCAAGGCTTCTATTGATGAAATCAACAACCACACACATGCCTCTATAGATAAGGTGTCTCTTGTAAACACGGTCATTGGAAGACAGTCAAGTCATGTTGCAGAGACGCGTCAACAGTTTCTTCAAATATCCAATGAAGTGGTAGCCTTCATGCGCGGGATGACATCAATGAAAAAGAGTCTGGATGTCATTGATGAAATGCGTACAGATGTCCTCAACCAGTTGATGGATATTACGGCGTCCACTGAAGAAACATCAGCCTCTATGGATGCTGTTCTTGGAAATGCACAGACCCAGCTTGAGTCTATTTATGATTTGAAAGACAAGGTTGTGGAACTGACCTCAATCAGTGACGATTTGTCTGAAGAGGTATCAAAGTTCAAAGTTTAATCCATAAAGCGCGGTGCCTGCATATTCTGTAAGGGGTCGCGTTTTTTTTTTGTGCTCTGGGCAGGCGCATTAATTTATTAAGCCAGGGGAACTTGACTTTGGTACTTCCGTTAAAAATTTAAGAAAATTATCTATTAACCGAAAAATATATTGATTTTAGTGGATTGTGTTTACAGATTAAAGGCAAATGCATAAAATATATTTAATAAATACTGGGAGGTGGCCTATGCTGGATAGTATTGACTTGAATATATTGAAGGTGCTCAATCAAAATTCCCGTGCGACGGTTTCGGAAATCAGCAAGCAGGTTGGTTTATCGATTCCGGCTATTTCAGAGCGTCTTAGAAAACTGGATGAATCAGATGTTATTGAAAAGTTTGATCTCAAGATCAATCGGCGCAAAATGAACTATAGGCTTCTAGCAATTGTGTTTGTGAACATTGACCATTCCAATCATATTGACGATTTTCGCAATCAAATCGTGCAGTTTCCAGAAGTGCTGGAATGCCATCATATGGCTGGTGAATACGATTATATGCTCAAAGTGCTTCTTGAAGATACAGAGGAGCTTGAACGTTTTATCAGCAGCAAGTTGAAAGCCATAAATGGCGTTCAGAAGTCCAATACACTGATATCGCTGTCCACACTCAAGGAAGAACGCAACAGGATAAGGGAGCTGAATCATGATTTTTAAGGGATTTAAGTTTGGCATGCTCTTACAGCTTGCCATTGGACCGGTCTGCATATTCATATTCCAGACAGCCCTTACATCGGGCGTGCTCGCCGCACTCCTTGGTGTAATGGGGGTTGCTGTTGTTGACGGGCTTTTTATCCTTGCTGCAATACTGGGACTGGGCACGATCTTGAATAAGAATAGGACATCCAGAGTGATTTTAGGGTATTTCGGTGCCCTGGTTCTTGTTCTTTTCGGTTTCAGTACGCTGGCAGGTGCTTTTGGCCGATCGGTTATCCCCAGCTTGAGTCTTGGCGGTGTACAGAGTGTGGAAAATGTGTTTGCCAAGACCTTGTTATTAACATTGTCAAATCCAATGACAATTCTCTTTTGGACAGGTGTGTTTTCCACACGTGTCATAGAAGAGAAGATGAGCCGCAGGGACATGTATGGGTTTGGTGGTGGGGCAGTGCTGTCAACACTGGCCTTTCTCTCTGCAGTAAGTGTGACAGGCGACCTCTTGGGTGTTTTCATCAGTGGGCAGATAATGCGCATGCTCAATATGGTGGTTGGCTGCGTGCTGATTCTGTTTGGTATGCGGTCCATGCGAAAAGCGGCTGGGGAACGTGTGGGGTAGTTTCCTCAAATCAGTGGCATACATTGTAAAATCAAAAGCCCTGTGCGGTATCTTCTTTGAAGGCTGGTCAAAGATCTTACCGCACAAGGCTTGTTATGTTTCTGCTTTAAATGAAGACTTACCGGAGCCTATTGCAGGACTAAGCGTTAAGAATGGTCTGCATACGTACCATATCCTTGTCACCGCGACCTGAAAGGTTTACAATGACAATCTTATCTGAATCCAGAGTTTTCGCAAGTTTCACGCCGTAGCTTACCGCATGGGAGCTCTCTATTGCTGGAATGATCCCTTCTGTCTGAGCGAGCAGCTGGAATGCGTCAATTGCGTCTTGGTCGGAAGCGCTCACGTATTCGCAGCGTTTTGTGTCTTTGAAGTGACTGTGCTCAGGACCGACGCCAGGGTAGTCAAGACCTGCTGCAATTGAATGTACCGGAAGGGGTTCGCCAGCCTCGTCCTGAAGGTTGTAGCATTTGAAGCCGTGAATGATTCCCGGTGTACCGTAAGTCATGGTTGCTGCGTGTTCGCCAATTTTTGTACCAATGCCAGCGGGTTCCACACCGATCATTTTAACGTCTTGATCCTCGTAGAATGCATGGAATAGGCCCATGGCATTGCTGCCGCCGCCAACACATGCCACAAGGTAATCTGGAAGGCGTCCTTCCTTGGCTTGAATCTGCTCTCTGGCCTCGGAACCGATGATGCCTTGGAATTCACGAACCATAACTGGGTATGGATGTGGTCCTACAACAGAACCCAGGAGGTAGAATGTGTTCTCACAGTTGACAACATAGTCGTTGAGGGCTTCGTCTACGGCTTCTTTGAGTGTCTTCTGACCGGATTGCGCAGGAACGACATTTGCGCCAAGGAGCTCCATCTTGAATACATTGAGCGCCTGTCTTTCCATATCTGTTTCACCCATATAGATGGTGCAGTCCATATTGAATAGGGCACATACGGTTGCCGTTGCAACGCCGTGCTGTCCAGCACCGGTTTCAGCGATAATTCTGTTCTTGCCCATACGCTTTGCAAGAAGCACTTGGCCAATCGTGTTGTTTATTTTGTGAGCGCCCGTATGGTTGAGGTCTTCACGCTTAAGATATATTTTTGCACCGCCGACTTTGCGGGTCAGGTTTTCTGCGAAATAGAGCGGGTTTGAGCGGCCGATGTACTCCTGATGGTAGTATTTGAGCTCCTTCTGAAAATCCGCGTCATGGATATACTTGAAAAATGCGTCTTCGAGTTCCTTTAAAACCGCTTTTAGGGGTTCTGGAACAAATGCGCCGCCGTATTCACCAAAGTTGCCGTTTGCGTTTCGAATTGCTGATGCTGAAGTTGTCATAATTGTATCCTCCTCGATGGTTGAGTGTGCTGAACGCCTGCGAGCCTGCACGACGTTTGATTTGACCTGATAGTGCCATTTGTGTTTTGAATATTGTTTCATCGACAGTTCATGTATATGTACAGTTCAACATGCGCCCTCCTTTCGAGTTGGTTTTGATTAAAATAAAAAAGCCCTCTATACGCGTTTTGCGTATAGAGGGCGAACAATTGATTTCGCGGTGCCACCTCAATTTGATAGATTTGCTGTGCATCGGCTCTTTGCCTTGTACAGTTTTCTATCCTCATCAGATACGGAATGTGGATTCGATATCTTATCTCTGTAACGGGAGAGCCCGGGTCACCTACTCGTATTACTTTCAGATTCCACTCCTGAGTCCATTCAGCTAAACTTCCCATACTGGATTTCCACCTTCACCAGCTCTCTATAAGGAGTCCTTTAACTTACTTACTCTCAGTCAACGTTTTGATTTTGATGTTGTTTGCACAACCGATTTATTAATATGCAGTTTACAGGGAATTTATTGAGGTGTCAACCATAAAATTTCACTTCGGTGCATTTATTTGAACCTCTACAAAATTACAGGAATTTGAATTTCTGTAATGTAATAATCTGGATCGGTGGAAATATAATGGTCGATGATGGTCCTTTCAAGTGCGAAGTTTCCAAGGCTGAGGTTCTGATCTTCAGCATAGGCCAAAAGACGTGCGTACTCCTTGCTGGCAGCGGTATGGTCGCCGCGAATATAGAGTGTCAGCCAGGTTCCCGCTGGTAGCTCGGTCAGATTCGTTGCGGTCTTGTAGTAGGGTTCATCTGCGAGCAGAAAGAGACCTGTAAATTCTTCCGGACCGCGATTTTCCACCTGTGAAAGGTCTACAAAAAATCCGACATCGCCGATAAACATGCTGGGAGGCAGACTGTGACGATTTTCAATATTGGTGAGAATCATTTCCCAGTCCTCCTGCTTTCGGAAGGGCTCCTTGAGCTCAATGATTTTACGTGAACTGAGCTTTTGCAGAATGATCTCTCCAATGGGCGGTAAATTGCGGATGTATTCCAAGGAATGGATTCGCCGGTGAATTCTCTTTTCAATATTCTGCATACGGGTGATTTCCTGCTGAACCTTGAAAAGCTGATCCTGGAGAATGGATTCATAAGCTTCGATATTTCGATTGGACAGGTGTTTTTTGATTTCTTTGATGGGAACCCCAACATGGCGCAGGTAATTGATAAAGTGGATTTCTTCAATCTTGTCAATTGTGTAATAGCGATACCCGTTGGGAAGCACGCCAGTCGGGCTGAAAAGACCGATAGAATCGTAGTATCTCAGTGTGCGCGAAGAGACGCCGGTAATGTGTTCCATTTCCTTGACTGTGTATTTCAGATTCATGGGAAGCTCCTATTTGTTCCTTTAGTCTTGACCTTACATCTACTGTAAGGTCTATTATATCAAAAAAAGACTGCAATCGGAAAAGGGAGGGTATATGAAATATTCAGTAGATCAATGGGTGTTTGAGAAAAATCCAAATGTCTGTTTTGGGATTATCGTTGGAAAGGGTCTTAAGAACACGCCAAGCACTGCAAAGGACTCCAGGGACCTTGAAACAGCAGAGCACTTTGTACGTGAGACAATTGAACCGAGTGAACTGAAGACATTTCCTCAAATCGCGCAGTATCGCGACGCGCTGAAGAATGCGGATATCAATCCTAATAAGTTTATGAATTCGGTTGAAGCCATGAGCAAACGCGTAGTCAAAAGCGGGTCTCTTCCAAGAATCAATGCCATCGTAGATTTGTGCAATGCCATTGCCCTGAAAGAAATCATTTCTCTGGGTGCCCACGACCTGAGAGATATTGACGCCGATTTGGCGGTTCGCTTAAGTGCGGAGGGGGATATATTCAGACCCTTTGGCTCAGAAGAATTCGAAGATGTGCCGTCTGGTGAACTCGTTTTTACAAGCGGCAATAAAATTCAGACACGTCAGTGGCTGTGGCGTCAGAGTGAACTGGGTAAGATTACTCTGGAGAGTTCAGATATCATATTCCAGCTTGTCGGATTTAAGGGTGAGAACTTCACGAGCTTTACGGGTGCGATGGAAGCGGTGGAAAACCTGGTTGTCGAGCGCTTCGGCGGGACTTGCACAGCCTATGTTGTAGATGCAGACCAGCGTGCCATAGAGTTCGAAGGATAGGGACTTGGAAAATAGAATCATACTGGCAAAGTGTGAAGGCGTCACTTCGAATGCGAATTCGAAATGGCGCTTTTTGTGTATTGTGGAAGTTTGGTTTAAGAAGAAAACAGGCAAAATTTACTAGGCATCCCAGATGTTCATAGACTTAATAAGGTGATAAACTTAGGAAAAGATAAAAAACAATTCGGAGGTGTTGTATGAATCCAAAGTATGTAGCAATTATTCAGTGTGAAATCGCAAAAAACAGGTGTAGCGGATATGCCTGCACATCATCATTCTATGACAAGACGGGAACCTTTGAGCACTATGATGGCGATACAAAATACATCGCATTTACCTGTGGCGGATGCTGTGGAAAAGGAACCGCTGCAAAGCTTGAGCATTTTTCCAGAAGAATGCTCAAGGCTGGTCAAGCTAAAAAACACGATGTGGTTATTCATTTGTCCTCATGCATGGTCACAGACAACCATCACTATGACCGGTGTCCCCATGTAGACTACATCAAGGGCATTATCAAAAAGCACGGCTTCGACAATATTGTCGAAGGGACTTATATCAGCAAGGGTGCTGCACGCAAGAGGGAACTGGGCATATACAATACATATGAATGTGAGTAAATGCTTATGCTGAAAAAGGGCATAAAGCGAGAAACGCCTGTCGGACATGGTTCGACAGGCGTTTTTTAATCTGTATGAATGTGTGGTGCCTGGTCCATGCTCAATTACATGGGAATTTCCTTGTTTTTCAGGCGTTTTATGAGATCCTCAACCTTATCTTTAATGAGGTCGCGTGTGACTCTGAACCCATCAATCGGACCACCGGACGGATCATCCAGTCCCCAGTCTTCTGAGTGCTTGTTTGGCACAAATGGACACTGAACATTGCAGCCCATTGTAATAAGAAGATCCAGTTCCTCTGGGATGTCGCTCAGAAGCTTGGGTCTGTGCTCGGACATGTCTATACCTGCTTCTTCCATGACTTCAACTGCAAGCGGCTTCACTTCGGGATAGTTCTCAGTGCCCGCTGAATAAGCTTCAAAAATATCACTGCCCAAGGCCTTTGCCCATCCTTCGGCCATTTGGCTTCTGCATGAGTTGTGAACGCAGACAAATGCAACTTTATATTTCATATCATTCTCCTCTCATCATGTCTGACCATTATACTACGAATTTGGTTTGAATGTGTTAATTTCAATTTAAAAATCAAGTAATTGAAGGCCGTAATACAAATGCGAGCAGGTTTGCCCATCGAAATCTGCAACATGGGGGAGCTCACCCCACTTCTCAAAGTTGAATTTTTCAAGGAGACCAATGCTGGCTTGATTAAATCCCAGCAGAATGGCGACAAGATGCCTGTATTTCAGGTCTTTAGCCTTCTCTATGGCAAATTGCAGGAGTTCGCTGCCAATGCCCTGGCGCTGGAAGTCCTTGTGAAGATAGTAGCTGACCTCTGCGAGAAAGCGCATGGCTTTGCGTCCAGGCCTGTAGGGACTTAAGTAGACATAGCCCACAACCCTTCCCGCCTTTTCATAAACATAAAGCGGATAAGCTTCGTTCATATGTGCGTCAAACCAGCCCTGACGCATTTCTACTGAAAAAGGTTCTGTGTCAGCCGTGCATCGACCAGCCACAATCGCCTGGTTGTAGATTTCAGTAAGCTGGGCCAGATCACTCTGTTTTGCAAGTCGTATGGACATTATCTTCCTCCTAGATGCGATTCTTTGTGCTAAGAACATTTTAGCACAAAAAAATACTGGGAATTTATAAATAGATTCGGTCTACTTGGCGTGAAATTTGGTGGGACACATTGACAGTGTTATGGGCATTTGTTATTATGTGCTTGTTAAATGATAATTGTTATCAATTGGTGAGGCCTTCAATTAGAGTTCTTGTATTCAGAAACAGAATGTAAAGGAGCATACATATGAAAAATATTACGATTGTCTATGGTTCAACGACAGGTTCAACCCAAACGGTAGCTCAGTGGATAGAGGGTGTCCTTTCTGAAAAGGGTGCATCCGTGAAGCTGCTCGATGCATCAGGGACCAAGGCTGATGCGACACAGGATGCGGACCTGATCCTGCTCGGTGCATCCACTTGGGGAGAGGGCGATATTCAGGATGACTTTGTCGACTTTTATGATGCAATGGACAAGGTACATTTTGATGGCAGGAAGGTCGCTGTATTCGGTTGTGGAGATAGTGCCATGTTCCCGCATGTATTCTGTGAGGCGGTTACTCAAATTGAGCAGAAGGCTTCAGAATGCGGCGCACATGTGATTGCAGAAAGTCTCAGGGTAGACGGTCTTGTCGATGACTATGAATCTGCGGTGAAACAGTGGGCAGAAGCTTTGCTGTAAAAATGAAGAGGTGGAAATGAGAAATTTGAATGCCGCTGCGGGTTTTGAATCCGTGGCGGCATTTTTCTTTATTTCACAAATTTGAAGACCTGTTTTTAGGGTATCCAGTCTAGGGTATAATAAAAAAATAAAATCGGAGCGCTTTGGTTGATCAAAGTGAAAGGGAGGGTTCCATGCAGACGTATATCGGACTGGACATCGGTGGTACTAAAATATTGGGTTCGCTCTACAATTCGGACGGCGAATCGTTAAAACGTGTTAAGAAGAAAACGAAAGCATCAGAGGGAATAGAGGCTGTTCTGAGTCAGATTTTCAAAGTGGTGGATGAGCTTATTGAAGATGAAGAGATAGAGCTGGTCGGGATCGGTGCCGGATCGCCAGGTATTGTGAAGAAGGAAAGTATTATAGAGTTTTCACCCAATATCCCTTTTAGAAACTTCAATTTGGGAGAAAAGATGCGCACGCGTTACAATGTGCCGTTTGTGCTCGGCAATGATGTGAATGTGGCCATGTTCGGCGAATGGAAGGTTGCAGAACACAAGCAGGCGAAAAATGTCCTGGGCCTATTTATTGGCACGGGTGTCGGTGGTGCCATTATCATTGATGGAGAGCTTTATACAGGCCAAGGCGGTGCTGCGGAGTTCGGACACATGGTTGTGAACCCAGAGGGCGCCAACTGTGGGTGCGGGTCTCAGGGATGTCTTGAAGCTTATGCTTCGAAAACAGGAATTCGCAATGCGCTGAAGGGCCAAATAAAAAAAGGGCGAGTTTCCCTCATTGAACCATTTTTGATATCAGACGGCGCTGTGCTTAAAAGCTCCAGTATCAAAAAGGCTTACGAGCAAAAGGATGCCCTGGTTACTGAAGTCCTGAAACGGTCTGTATACTATTTGGGGATTGCCGTTGGGAATCTTGTGAATATGTTCCACCCTGACCTGATTATTTTGGGTGGTGGGGTTATGGAGTCTATGGGCGGTGACATGATTGGAGATATTGTTGAGGAAGCTATGCGTCACAGTATGCCGGGCATGCTGGATGACGTTGCCTTCGAGCTGTCTCATTTAAGTGACGATGCGGGCATATATGGTGCCTACGCCCTCATCAAGGATAAGCTTGAAAAGGAAAAAGGCATTTAGTACGATTTTCATGAAAATTGATTGCAAACAATCTTCAGGGGTAAAACCTATCACGAGGAGGTTTGTATGAGTGTAAATGACATTTTGTTCTGGGAGCGTGTCGAAGCCTATATTTCGAAGCTGACACAGAATGATTACGAAATGGAACATGCTCTGCGCGCAGCCGTTTTGAGATTTGACGTGACAATGGATGAAATTCTGCAGTACTGTAATTTTGATGGATCACAGGGTTAAAATAAAAAAAGCACCTCTCATTCTGTATCAGGCCGATACGGAAGGCGAGGTGCTGTTTTACTGTGAAAATCAATTCTTGCATGCCCCTTTGCTGGCTAAGATGATAAAAACAGGACCAATCAGTGTCCCCAGCATGGATGCGATGTACATACCCTTGACCGTATGACTTGCAAAAAGGAACTTGTAGACCTCCAGGCTGTAGAATTCACATATAAAGAAGGATGCAACGATGCATGCCGTAAAGAGGATGAGATTGAGGATCTGTTTTGGGGTTTTAACCTCAAAAAGCTCAATGGCAACGATGATGATTGCAAGATACATATAGTGAAATCCGGCTTCCTTGGGCAAATAGATGAACATTTGCGTGGTGACAGCTGTATAAGATGAAGCAAGCGATAGAAGTTTTGAGACATGGATATAGCCGTAGTGGAGAGCAAGTCGGGCACCAAGCAGGCCAAGGACACAGAAGAACTGGGTGAGTCCCGCCCAAAGCGCACCATGATAGAGAAAGATGACTGGAAAAATGACGCAGTAAAGGATGCTCAGATCAATATATGTTCGAAGCAGCAGCTGCTGTGGATTTGATTTCAATTCCGTTTCTGATTGCATGTTTGATCCTCCGTAAAGTTGCATATTACTATTAGTATAATCTCTAATTACAGAAATCGTAACAGTTTTCGAAGAATTTTCTTTGAAAATATTAAGAAATCGTCGTATTTTTTATGCATTTCGCATTATTGTATGCAATTATACATTGAAACGTGCATTTTGATGTGGTATCATGAATTAAAATTCACACGAGCATCCATGCATCGTTCACAAGGAGGTTACAATGGTTCAACTAATAGCAGACGGGGTTTTTATCGAGAATGGATTAAACATACTGCAAACGGACGCAGTTTCCATTTCAGCGGATGATGCGAAAAAGAACACGATTTCTTACAGCATACTGACAAAGCATAATACAAATCATAATAATATTTCATTGCAGATAAAATTTGATGCCATGGCTTCCCATGACATTACCTATGTGGGGATTATTCAGACAGCAAAGGCAAGTGGTATGAAGGCCTTCCCAATTCCCTACGTACTCACAAACTGCCACAACAGCCTGTGTGCGGTTGGGGGAACCATCAATGAAGACGACCATCTGTACGGTCTGGCAGCGGCAAAGAAATATGGTGGCATTTACGTTCCAGCACACCATGCGGTAATCCATCAGTATATGCGTGAAGAGATGACCAAGTGTGGTGGCATGATTTTAGGGTCTGACTCGCATACACGATACGGTGCTCTGGGGACTATGGCAATCGGTGAGGGTGGTCCGGAACTGGTCAAGCAGCTGATGAACAGAACCTATGACATCAAATATCCAGAAGTTGTCGCAGTTTATCTGGAAGGGTCGCCAAAGACAGGTGTAGGCCCTCAGGATGTGGCGCTCAGTATTATCGCAAGTGTTTTCAAAAGTGGTTTTGTCAAGAATAAGGTGCTAGAATTCGTGGGCCCGGGAATTGAAGACCTGTCCATTGACTACAGAAACGGTATCGATGTCATGACGACGGAAACGACATGCCTGAGTTCAATCTGGTGTACGGACGGGCGTGTAAAAGACTTTTATGATAGAGCGGGAAGACCTGATGATTTCGAAACACTGATACCTTCTGGCACAGCCTACTATGACGCAATGGTTCGAGTGAACCTGTCAGATATAGAACCTATGATTGCACTGCCTTTCCACCCAAGCAACGTCTATACGATTGCTGAAGTGAAGGCGAACGCAAAAGAGATATTCGAGAATATTGATGCAAAGTTCAAAGAAGACAATCCACACTTGGAATTCGATCTGGGCCTTGCGAAGAAGGTCACATCACGTGGTGTTCAGGTCGATCAGGGCATTATTGCGGGATGTGCTGGCGGGACCTATGAAAATATCTTCAAGGCTGCCGACATTTTGACAAGCGGCAAGGGTCAGCCTGGATTTTTCAACATCAGTGTCTATCCTGCAAGTGAAGCTATCCACTACGAACTCCTAAACAGCGGTGCGGCATCGAAACTGGTGGAATCGGGCATAACCCTGAAAACAGCATTTTGCGGACCTTGCTTTGGTGCCGGCGATGTGCCAAGTCATCAGGGCCTCAGCATCAGACATACAACCCGTAATTTCCCAAATAGAGAGGGTTCAAAGCCTGCTGAAGGACAAATTGCTTCAGTTGCACTGATGGATGCCATGTCCATTGCTGCAACAGCCCTAAACGGCGGTGTGCTCACATCTGCCGCAGAGCTGGGGATTGCATTTGAAACGGTGGATTATGGCTTTAAGGCGTCCATCAACAAGAGTAAAATCTACAATGGATTTGGAAATCCAGATGCATCGGTTGAACTTGTTTACGGACCCAATATTACAGATTGGCCAGAAATACGTCCTCTGTCAGACCACATTGCCCTCAAGGTGGCATCGGTCATTCACGACGAAGTAACAACAACCGATGAACTGATTCCATCAGGAGATACGTCCTCATACAGATCGAACCCGCTGAAGCTTGCGGAGTTCACATTGTCTAGAAAAGATCCGCATTATGTTGGGCGTGCCAAGGACATACAGGCCCTTGAAGACGAACGTCGTGCCTTCGTAGACGGAAAGACGCTCACGGTTTCACAGGAGCTGAAGGCGCTGATAACAGATGCATATGGACTGGGCAGTGACGCAGATTACAAACACATTCTTAGACAGACAGGCATTGGCAGCGTGATTTTTGCAAACAAGCCGGGCGATGGGTCTGCCAGGGAACAGGCGGCATCATGTCAGCGTGTTCTAGGCGCTCTTGGAAACATTGCAGCTGATTATGCGACAAAACGCTACAGAAGCAACGTCATCAACTGGGGTATGCTGCCCTTTACCTGTGATATGGATGATTTCAGAACAGAGGACATTCTTCTCGTGAAGGATGTACGTCAAGCCGTTGAAACAGGCGCTGAAAAGGTCAAGGCTGTCCTTGTGAGAGAAGGTCTGTCCAAGGAAATCGAGCTCAAGATCGAGAACCTTTCAGAAAAGGAAAGAGAGGTCATCCTGAGTGGTTGCCTCATGAATTATTATGCAAGCGAAAATGCCTAGGAAGGGCACGTGAACAGAGCGGTTACTTTCCATCAGGCAAAGTTGTAAAATTTCATAAAATTTAGAAGGGACAGCTGTAAGCAGCTGTCCCTTTCAGGTTGTCGACAAAGTCGACAAGATGGTAGACTTTAGAAAACTTCGAAAGCCAAGGCGCGGATAAAATCCGCTCTATGAGCGTACTAAGGTACGTGATTAGAGCGAATTTTATCCAGCAACGCAGTATTTCGGAGTTTTTCTAAAGTCTGGAAGGGACAGCTGTAAGCAGCTGTCCCTTTCACTTTATTTATGAGATCGTATAGGCGTTTTTTCCAGGTTCATTTGAAGAGACAAGCGTGAAGGCCTGTTCATCTTCAAGTAGCATGTCGACAAATACGTCGACGACATCAGGATCGAACTGGGTGGCTTTACCCTTTATGAGTTCGGCAATGGCGCCGTCAATGGCCATAGGATTTGTTCTGTAAGGCCGATCGCTGGTCATGGCGTCATAGGCATCTGCAACAGTAAGGATGCGTGCAGGCAGCTCGATGCCCTCACCCTCCAGATTGTTGGGGTATCCCTTGCCGTCAAAGCGTTCGTGGTGCTGAACGATAATGCGGTTACAGCTCTCGAGGAAATCGACATCCTTAAGTATTTCAAAACCGATCATAGGGTGCTTTTTCACAAGGTGGTACTCCTCGAAATTAAGTGCCCCCTTCTTGTTCAGGATGCTGCTTGGAATGCCAATCTTGCCAATGTCGTGGAGCAAGCATGCAAACTCAAGGTCGTTTTGGTCTGACAGGGGCAGGTCCATGCGTTTTGCAATGCTGAGTGAGATATCTCGAACCCGGTCACAGTGTCCCCGCGTGTATTCGTCTTTAGCCTCAATGGCATTGGCAAGTACACGGACTGTGGAAACGTAGTTCTTTCGAATCTCCCCAATCAGCTGGGTGAGTTCTTCGTTCAGGGCGATGGTCTCCTCGGAATACTGCATGATTTCCTGTTGCTGTCTTGTGATTTCAATATTCTTTTCAGTAAGAATCCGAACATGACTGTCCCGTTCGCTGAGAAGCGACTCCGTATGTCGAATCAGTTTGTTGAAATGTGTGCTGAGTTCCTGGAACTCATCCTTTGACCCGACAGAGGCCGAAACCTTATAGTCTCCTGCGGTTGCTTTTTGAATGGCACTGAGAATCACTTCAGCTGGTTCTGTCAGATTTCTTGCAAGAAGAGAACCGACAAAAAAAGTGATAGTCAAGGCGAAAATGCCGACCGAAACCGTCTGGCTTTTGATTGGAGCAAGTACGGCTGCAGTGTTCACTGGCGATATGCCAACGAGCTTCCAGTTGGTATTGGGCACGGACAGATAGGACACAATGTTCTCTTCTCCCATGTAGGTTGTCGTATAGGAGCCTTCAGGATTGCTGAGAACTGCATCGGCCCAGGTGGCGTCTGTAAGTGTGGTGGTGACCATGCGCTTATCCGGATGGGCAAATATGTAGCCGTCATTGCCAATGAGCATGAGGGCTCCGCCTTCTACAAACTCAAGGTCCTGTATGATATCTGAGAACTTTGAAAGCTTAAGGTCAATTCCAAAAACGCCGACAAGGGCGTCTTTATTGAATACCGCTTTTGCAACGGTTACAATTATTTCTCCTGAATCGCCTGCGTCGAGATAGGGCTCTGTCCAGATTACGCGGTCGCGGTTATTCACAGCGCTCTGATACCAGTCCCTGACCCGGCAGTCATAATCAAGCGGCATGGTCGGATCGAGGGGTGCAAGATAGAGGGAGCCGTCGGCTTCGCTTCCGAAGTACATCCAGGCCACATCGGGATTGGTGGTTATGGTCCCGTACCAGGTATCGGTCACTGGCCTGAAATGGAAGGGCACATCGCGTACCATCTTTTCCTGGCCGGGCACAGGCTTGAAATGGACCAGATTCTGGTCGGAGGCCCACCGGTCAACGATGTATTCCATATCATTCATAAAATTGCTTAAAAAATAGCTGTTGATATTGCTCACCTGGGTGAAGCCCTGTGCTTCGGTGTTTTTGAGCACAGACCTTTCAACGCCTTTGAAAGAGAGATAGCCAAGCGTTAAAAGAGAGATGGAGATTAGAAAGAATGTCATCATGATTATTTTTCTGCGAATTGTCGTTTTCATAGGTCTCCTCATGCGTGGTACTTTAAGACATCTAGTTCGAAATATTCTGAATAAGAAAGCGCTATCTCTATATTTTCGCCATTGTTTGCCGAAATCCTTCAAAAAAATTTAAAGGTGAATGGAATCTGCTGGACGAATATAGATTACTGAATACCCATAGGAGACTCAGAGTTGGAAAGATATTTGGATAGATGGAGGCAAGAATGTACGGACTGGTTTTACAAGGTGGCGGGACAAAAGGAAGCTATCATATCGGCGTATGGAAAGCGCTCAGGGAGCTTAATATAGAGATTGGCGCGGTGACGGGTACATCGATTGGCGCACTGAATGGCGCTTTCATTGCCCAGGGCACCTTCGATCAGGCACTTGATGTCTGGGAAAACATAAAGGTTAATGATGTGATTGACGCGGAGTCGGAAGTCTTTCGCGATGTCATGCGTCTGGAGCTTGATCCCAGCCGTGTGGACAAGTATCTCGACTACTTCAAGCGTGTTGTCAGAGATAAGGGGCTGGATACAAGTCCCTTGCGGACCCTGATTGAAAACAACCTCGATGAGCAGCGTATTCGGGAGAGTGCCGTCGATTTTGGGCTCGTTACCGTGTCCCTCACAGACATGAAACCACTGGAGCTCTTCCTAGAGGATATTCCAGAGGGAAAACTGGTGGAGTACTTGCTCGCCTCGTCATTCCTGCCTGGTTTTAAGCCGCAGCATCTTGATGGAAAGCGCTTTGTAGACGGTGGCGTATATGACAATCTGCCTATCAATCTGATTATGAGAAAAGGATATACAGATATTATCGCTGTTGAAATGGACTCAATTGGACTCAAGCAGCGGGTCGATGAGAAAAACCTGAACATACTCAGAATTTCTCCATCAGACAAGGTTGGACGCATGCTGCAGTTTGACCGTGAAACGGCACTTCGAAACATAAAAATGGGCTATCTTGATACCATGAAGGCATTTGGTGCCTATCAGGGCATCAATTACTATTTTACAGAGCTGCCATCAGAAGCATATTTCTTCAGTTCAATGCTTCAGATTTCAGCAGAATACATTATGTCAATGGCCAAGGACCTTGGATACAGCGAAGGAGAACCTCGGCGTATTCTCTTTGAAAAGCTGATCCCGGAACTGGCGGACATGTTTGATTTGAGCCTGAATGACGGGTACAGGGAAATAACCTTGACACTTCTTGAATACCTTGCAAAGGTATTGGACATGGACCGGCTGAAGGTCTATGACTATGAAGCCTTTGAGCAGGAGGTGCTTGAAAAGGCCAAATCCCATCAGGCATCCTCGCATTTCTATAAGGAATTACCGGCATTCATACGAAAGGTCTCCCTTGTGAAGCATACCTTGAAAGATGAAATACTGGTCCGCTGGGCAGGCATTTTAACAGATGCTTATCTTTCCCAGGTGCATGAGGCGCAAAAGAAGGCTTAAACTTCAAATATCCCGTGAGGTCAAGCTGCTGCAGGCAGTTTGAAAACTCACGGGATATTTTTATGTTAAAAATGTATGTAAATTTACCCTGAAGTTTCGAAACATTAAGCAATACTTAAGAAATATTTTAAGTTTTATCCAAACTTTGTTCACAATTTAGGCGTAATATTTTCATTATCGAATTAAAAGAAGAATGCGCATGGAAATACACTCGTAGGAGGCAATGGGAAGATGGAAAATAGGAAAAGACGGTCCGTCAAGCATATCATAATAGGTGTGGTGATCGTGACATTTCTTGTTGGAATCAGCTTTATCACAGCAAGGAATCTGATGGTCGTAAAAGATGAAATTGACAGTCAAATGGAAAACCATGGTGAGATCATGGTTGGGGAAGTAATCAGCAATCTTTCCAATGTCTATCACAGTGAGCTCATTATGGATGACCTTATGAACGACCAGATAGAAATTGCACTGGAATCCCTGCAGCTCATGGACATTCAGAGTCTCGAAGGCATTCTCGAAAGTGGGACAGATGTCCAACAGTCAGATACTGATGGCGCACTTGATGAAATCAACTTCATTTCGTCAAGCGGCGAAATCATCTATTCCAACCTGAGCGGCAATATCGGTCAATATCTGGATTCAAATCATCCTGTCATGGAAATGCTGAAATCGGGTGAGGATAAAATCATTGAAGAGGTTAGACAAAGTACGACTGACAGCAGTTATTATAAATACGGCGCAGTAAGAATTGGAGACCTGGCGGTTCAGGTGGGCATCGATGCAGATGCCTATATGGACTTCAAAGACGCCACGAGCATGCAGCAGGTTCTCTCGGATGTCGCTTCAAGAGATGATGTGCGCTATGCACAGTTTGTGGGCAGTGATGCCATTGTATCCGCTGACTCGACAAATCTTGAGTTGGGCACCAAGGTGGCAGATGACAAGATTACCAAGGCCCTGACGGGTGAAACTGTAACTGGTCTTGAGGAAGATGATAATTATGGACTCACCTATGAAGTGAACATGCCCATTGTAAGCGACACGGGCGAGGTGATTGGCGTAGCGCGTCTGGGTCTTTCAATGGATGAAACCACACAGGCGTTTTCGGAAATATTAAAAGGAACCCTGGTGCAGCTTCTTCTTACACTGGTAGCTGTAAGCGCACTTCTGTCCTTCATAATCAGTAAGCTTCTTGAGCCTTTAAAGAGTGCGGAGTTGGCGCTTGTGACCATGGAAAAGGGCGACTTCTCGGTGACGCTTTCCGAAAAGGACCTGAATAGACCGGACGAGTTTGGAAGCATGATGCGTGCGCTCAACGCCATGAAAGCAAATCTTCAAGAGCTTATAAGGCAAGTCAAGGTGAGTGGAGACACAATGCTGCATTCATCCCAATCTCTTTCGGAGTCGACTGCAAGTGCGACAGATGCGGGTACGAATGTTGCCCAGGCAACGGATCAAATTGCGCAAATGGCGTCAGAGCAGGCGCAGGGCATGACGCGACTCGTTGAAGACGCCCATGTCCTAGGTGAAGAAATTCAAACCAACAGCACGCTTGCAATGGAAGCTTATGGACTGGGAGATCAGGCACGGGATAAGAGTGATGAAGGACTGGCTATTGTGCGACAGTTGTTGAACCACAATTTGACCAACAATGAAAAATCAGAACAGGTCACAGAGGTTATTGGACAGGTTCAGAACTATGTTGCAGAAGCTGAATCCATTATAGAAATCATCAACAATATTGCGAGTCAGACAAACTTGCTGGCGCTTAACGCTTCCATAGAGGCGGCGCGCGCTGGAGAATCAGGGCGTGGGTTCGCAGTCGTTGCCGATGAAATCAGAAAGCTTTCGGACGAGACTTCAAAAGCGACAATGGACATTGAACAGCTGATCAAGAACATTCAGGGGCATACGAATGAAGCTGTGAAAACCATCGATGACATGAATGAAATCGTAAAGACGCAGAATCTGTCCATTGAGGACACAAGTGCCATCTTTACCTCGACTTCAGAAGCGGTAAACAGCTTGATTGAAAAGCTTTCAGCTGTTGAAAGCCGAATGACGCACCTGTCTGAAAGCAAGGACGGTATGGTTGTTGCAATGGACAGCATCTCTTCAACAATCCAGGAAACATCAGCAAGTACACAGGAAGTGTCATCATCCATGGAGGAACAGATGGCTATGATTGAAGAAGTGGATGCCCATGCTGAAAGTGCACGGGTGCTGTCAGAGGAACTGGACAAACTCTTAAGCAAATTCAAGATAGACTAAAATCAGGGCACCGCTCAGACGGTCTTTATGGCATAATATTCTCAAGATGAGGAAAAAGCATTCGAGGAGAATATATGAAAATCGATTTTATGGAACTGCTGTATGAAAACAAAATCATGCATGCGTATGTCATAAAGGCCGTTGAAGGCAAGCTTAAGAATTTTGAACTTCGAAAAGGTCCGATTGAGCCCCTAACCTACGGCGCAATTTGGCATGAGGAGAACATAGTGACCCTGACGGGGAATTATGCCTGGTGCAAGGAACTTTTTGACCAGTATTATGGCACATACAACTTTTATGACTTAGCACCGGATCTGATGGAAAAGCTGAAGCGGGAGGACGGTCCCTACCTGCACGAGCGGCATCATTTGATGAAGCTGAGTGCGCGCCGGTTTGAGACTTGGATCAAAAGCTACACCCGGTCTGGTGAAGGACTGATCATAAAGCCCCTCAAGGAGGTTAAACAGGCCCGTCGCTATCAGCTGCTTGAGGAAGGCGGTCGTGTCTTGGGATCAGTGCTCATTGAAAAGGCTACGGACAATGTGGTCATTATCTCTGAGTTCATTATTCGTAAACCCTATAGGAAAAATGGTCTGGCAACCTATTTTGTGACAAGACTGATTGAGCAGATTGCAGGACTGAGCCCTGAAGACGGTCCGGAAATCATACTTTATGTGGATGAAGACAACACAGCGGCGAGAAAACTCTACGACAAGGTGGGCTTTGAAACACTGGGCATGTTTGAAAATCTGGTCATTGACGAATAGGGCATAAGACAACAATAAAGCCGCAGGTGCATGTGGAATGCTGCCTGCGGCTCTTTTACTGCATTATATGAAATCAATCGATGGAAATATCCAGATTCATCAGGGTAGAGAGGGAGTTGACCAGTGCAAAAATCAGGACTGCGGCCAGATTGGCAGTCGTGCTGTCCTGGTCGAATCGTGGAGAGACCTCCGCAATGTCAAAGCTCACTGTCTTGCCGCTAAGAACGATGTATTTCAGTATTTTAAGAACCTGCTCCGGATGTAGGCCTACTGCTTGGGCAGCACTGACACCTGGGGCGAAGGCAGCTGAAAAGACATCTGCACATACGGTAATGTAAATCTGGTCATGTCTTTTAATGAATTTGTCGACCTTTTCAAAAATCGGCCAGATGTCCTGATCGACCATGTCTTTGGCAAGGATGTATTCGACACCGAGGTCCCTAGCAGTTTTAAAGAGTGCGAGTGTGTTGCTTCGCTTTTGAATTCCCAGGCACATGTAGCCGTAATGACTGCCCTGGTCTGCGCATACATCAGCTATTTGTCTGAACATGGTGCCGGAGCTTCCGCCATTTGGGTATGGTCGTAAATCAAAATGGGCATCGAAGTTTATAATGCCAAGCGACTGTGTATCTTGGACTTCATTCTTATAGCGTGACAAGCCGCTGTAATGACCAAATGCGATTTCGTGTCCGCCGCCGAGCACAATCGGATATAAGTTGAGGGATAAAATCTTGCTGACACATTCACCGAGAATGTCCTGACCTTTTTCAAGGGGGATGTCTGCACAGTAGATGTTGCCTGCGTCAAAGAGTCTGACATCCTGCTTGAACTGACAGGGAAGATTGGAAAGCTCTTTACGAATGCTGCGCGGTCCCTTTGCGGCACCGGCACGCCCCTTGTTCCGTGTCACACCGTCATCACAGCAGAAGCCGATGAAGCAAATGCCCAGTTTTCCATCAAAAGGCGGTGTGGTAGAATCAGTAAGGTCGATGGGTTTTACCCATTGATGCCATCTGAAGGCGTCATAATCCTCGTGGCTGTCTACACGACCTTGCCATACGTGGGAATCTATTGGTCTATAATGCGTATGCATAACGCACCTCCAAACTTTTGTGCGAATAGATATTGTGAATACTCAAGGCCACTATACTAACCCAGCGTCTTTGGATAGTCAATGAATTCTGCTTAGATTACATGGAAATACTTTTGGGAGAATAATATGGATAGACAAATGTGCATTGTTTTCAGAACGCGAACTGAAGGCATGGCAATTGAAAAGAAACTGAAGGCTGGTGAAATAGCCTATGAGGTCATCCCAACGCCAAGGGCCTTCTCTGTAGGCTGCAGCATATCCATTCAGATTTCAGAGTCAGATTTGGAGGCCGTTCAGACGATTTTAGCCTATAGCCCCAATGTCAAATCTGCAGGGATTCACAGGATGCAGCAGAAACGCGGATTCTTAGGATTTGTGAAAAAGTAAGAGAAATTGCATAAAAACAAAAAATTGGGATGTAAATCTTCGGTAATCGTGGTATCATACCTATAGTGTTCGCATTCAATCAAACACAAAACTAATTTAGACCATAAAAAAGGGGCATGAATTCTGATAAAAACACTAAGGATTGTTAAAAAGTTCGTTTTTAAAAATGGAATGATTATTTCAAAGTGTTGCGTTTGAATGGATGCAGATAAATTTTGGTGTGAACGTTATAATGATGAAATGGTAATGACGTAATATGAACAGTAGAGATGAATGTTAGAGTTAAATTAAATATAATTACAGTAAATGACATTCTAAGATACATAATTAATCGATATAAATCCATTTCGTCTGTACAAAGGCAAAAAGTCACAGGGGGTTTTTTAGAATGACTTATGCAAAACAACTGAACGAACTTACATATGAAATGAATAATTTTATTAAGAGACATTATCGTCGATTTGATAAAGACGATTACAAGCTGTCTGATATTGAGAGAGAAATCATTCTGCACATGTATTATAGACCTGAGATTTCACTTAAAGAAGTCAGTGCCCACCTGGATGTGCCAGGAAGCACACTCACAAGCGCCCTTGACAGACTAGAGAGAAAAGGGCTTATGACACGGGTGAAGAAGGATGAGGACAAACGGTCATTCAAATTGGTTCCAACCGATGAGGGACGTGATATGCTCGATAGAAAAGACATCCTGCATGAACGTGTTTTTACAGATATTTTAAGTGTGCTGACAATTGAAGAACAGTCTCAGTTCGTTGAACTCATGGGAACCGTTCGCGAAAGACTCAACGACAGATTTCCATACTAAGGGACTCTAGGGCATCTTGCCAGCATTGAAAATGAAATAGACGAAAATAAAAACCGCTTGATTCTTTGAAATCAAGCGGTTTTTTGATATTTGTACAAATTAATGGGAATAAATAGAAGAGATTATTTTCCCCTATGTCTTCCGTGACCGCCACGCTTGTCATGTCTTGAACATTTAGGACAAGGGGACTGATCTATAAATTCACAGAGCTCGTAGTTGCCGCCTTCGATGTGCAAGGTATAGCCTTCAATAAGACTTTGAGCTACTTTTTTCTTTGCATCGTTATAGAGACGCTGAAAGGTTGAACGGCTTACGCCCATTTTCTCGGCACCTTCATGCTGCGTGTGGTCTTCCAAATCCATCAGTCGGAGCGTTTCAAGTTCCTCAAGGGTCATATGAATGGTGGTATCCGTTGCCGATTCGAAATCACCAGCAGGCTGGAATTCCCTGTATTCGGGCATTTGGCAAATGCGGCGTGGTTTTGTAGGTCTAGCCATATTACGTACCTCCTTCCTTACATAGTATCAGAATTACCACATCAAGAAAAGAGATACATGACCAGATTAGTGAAATATGAGCTTCAATAGGGTTACAAAGCCAGCAAGAACGAGAGCGGCAATGCAAATTGGCAGAAATAGGGCAAATGAAATTGGAATGATTGCTAAAACAAGGATTAGGCCCCCTAGACCTAGAAGTATTCTTAATATTCCGAAACCGAGTGCAAAGGTGATTTTTAAAACTGCGAAAAGCAAGAATAGGGCGATGAGCATTTCCAACATGATATTTTCCTCCTTCGGACAAATCGTATGTCTATGTCCATAGACTACAGGAGGTGGATTAGATTGTCCTTCAGCGCAGATTAGAATTCCATTAAAAGAATAGGGCTTGCACACTTAACAAGGACTTAATACAAGACGCCATCAGATGTATTAGAATTTTATAGGAAAGAGGTGAACAAGATGAGTCAAAACATGGCCGCAGTAGGATACATAGGATCACGCATTTTGCAGTTTCGCATTACTGAAATAACGAAAAATGGCATGAATGAGCTGGAATATATAGAGGTTTCTTCTGATCTTGGGCATCAGACTTTCTCAATGGGCCGCATCTCATATGAGTCCATAGAGGCACTTTGCGATCGCATCAACGATTTCAAGCAGCTGGCAGAGGGGTATGGACTGGATACGATCCATATGTTCGCAACCACCGCACTCAGAGATGCCATAAACCGATACTATATCCTTGACCAGATTATGATCAGAACTGGTCTGGACGTTGAAATCGTAGAGGACGCAGAAGAAAAAAGAATGTTCTACGACCGCATTATTCAATATGTGGAAACGGAAGCGCCGCTTAAAGACAAAAATGCCATCATATCATACATAGGAACAGGCAGCATTGGCGCAACCTATTATGACTCCAAGTACATAGTCCATACTCAGAATATTCCCCTGGGAACCCTTAAGCTGCGTGAATCACTTGGAGACCAGTACCGGGAATCGCTCGACTTTTATGTGTTCATGGAAGAGTATCTCAGAAATCCGCTCCAGCTCTTCAACAGGCAGCTGCCCGACGGGGACATAGAGAACATGATTGTTTCAGGCAAACAGACAGACCTGCTCGCAGACCTGTTCGAGCTTAGCAGAAACAGTGATATCGACTATATTGACCGGGAAGTTTTCATGGAGAAATACAATCAAATCAAAAATGAAACACCGGAGCAGATTGCCTATACTATGGACATACGGCTTGCGGAAGCCGAGGTCCTCCTTCCGGCGCTGAGCATTTACAAGACCATATTTGACATGACCACAGCCAAGACCATGGCGGTCATTCAGCTGCGATTCTCGGATATCCTATCATGGAGAATCCATTATGAAACGGACTATAAGAGCCGTGTGCTGGTCTTCAGGGACCATACCATAGAATCGAGCCGGTATATGGCAAAACAGTACAATTACGACGATCGGCATTCCTGCAGTGTTGAATCTGTTTCACTTATGATTTTTGACCTGATCAGAAAAATACATGGACTTGGGAAAAAGGACCGGCTTACGCTCCAGGTTGCTGCCATCATGCACAGTATTGGAGAGTTCGAAGGGACAGAAGTCTATCATCAGATTGTCTATGACATGTTGAAGAGTTTCAATATTGTGGGACTTAGAAGCAGAGACATGATAATCATCGCTGAAGCTGTCTATAAGGCAATGCACGGTACAGACGAAGGAGAATTCATTGACCAGACATTATCAAAAGGACAACAAATCAAAATTACCAAGATGGCAGCAATTCTTAAACTGGCTGAATCCATCGACATCAGCCGAAAACAAAAGCTCAGAAGCGTTGATATCAAGCTCGACAAAAAAACACTCAGAATTGACGCCGAATGCAGACAAAACTTCATCCTCGAAGAATGGGGACACGCGCGAGCCGCAATCTACTTCAGACGCGTCTTCGGTATCGAGTCAAAGCTTTCAGTCAAGAGGTGTTACGATGGAATATAAGAATGGTTCAAAAAAGTTCATAAACCGAGAGGTTTCCTGGCTGGATTTCAACTACCGTGTGCTTGATGAAGCCAAGGATCAGTCCCTCCCCGTAATGGACCGGCTCAAGTTTCTGTCGATAACGGCATCCAATCTGGATGAATTCTTCATGGTGCGTATTGCCGGTATTCTGGACCAGATAGAGGTTGGCTATACCAAATCGGATGCGGCTGGACTTGCGCCCAAGGAACAGATTGGCCTGCTTTCTGAAATCTGTCATGACATGGTTAAGCAGCAGTACGACTGCCTAAATCATGACCTGTTCAAAGTCATGAAGAAGCATGGTGTGGATTTTGTCAGCTACAAGCATTTGGATGACAAGCAAAAGCAATACCTTTCGGATTACTTCAATGAAGTGGTTTTCCCTGTCATCACACCTATGGCGGTCGATAACAGCAGACCCTTCCCTCTGCTTGCCAATAACAGTTTGAACCTGGCAGTCAAGCTCATGGTCGATGAGGAAATAAAAATGGCAGTGCTTCAGGTTCCGGCACTCCTTGACCGCTATATGCGCCTTCCGGGAGACGCACGGCATTATATTCTGCTGGAAGAGGTCATCAAGCAAAATGTCTGTGAGCTTTTTAAGGGACATGAGGTGCAGTCGGTCTATGCTTTTCGTCTGACGCGCAACGGTGACCTTGCCATTGACGAGGATGAGGCTGAAGACCTGCTCATCGAAATTGAAAAATCCATCAAGAAGCGTAAGTGGGGCGCGCCAGTGCGCCTGGAGTATGAAAAGAAAATGGATTCAGATATTCTGAACTTTCTCACCGAGAAGTTGGAACTTCATGAAGATGACCTATATAAAATCGACGGACCGATTGATCCGACCTTCTGGATCAAGTTTTCATTTGAAGATGAGCTTTCTGATATGCGTTCTCCAGTCATGCTGCCGCAACCGGCTGAGGATTTCGTCGGCTATGATCAGAATGTCTTCGAGGCAATCCGAAACCACGACTGTCTCATGCATCATCCATATGAGAGTTTTGATCCTGTTGTCGCATTTGTAAGTCAAGCGGCGGTTGATCCGAGTGTTCTTGCCATAAAGCAGACCCTATACCGGGTAAGTGCTGATTCGCCAATTATCAAGGCCCTGATTCGTGCTGCAGAGAATGGAAAGCAGGTTACAGTGCTCGTTGAGCTGAAGGCACGGTTTGATGAGGAAAACAACATCATATGGGCCAAACGGCTCGAGCATGCAGGGTGTCACGTCATTTACGGTCTGGTAGGCCTTAAGATTCACTGCAAGACCATACTTGTTGTACGCCGGGAGGAAGACCAGATCCGTAGATATGTACATCTTGGAACGGGTAATTACAATGACTCCACGGCCAAACTCTATACGGATTATGGATATTTCACCTGCAGAGACGCATTTGGTGCGGACGTTTCAGCCCTGTTCAATCTGCTTACGGGTTATGCGAAAGAACCAAAGTGGAAGAAGCTGGCTGTCGCTCCGGGGAATTTGCGGCAGTTCTTTGAAAAGTCCATTGACAATGAAATCAAAATGGCCAAGAAGGGACATGCTGCGAAAATCATTGCCAAGATGAATTCCCTTGTTGATGAGACTATTATTGAAAAACTCTATGAGGCCTCTCAAGCAGGTGTTGAAATCACCCTGATTGTTCGGGGCATGTGCTGTCTTAGACCGGGCATTGCAGGACAGAGTGAGAATATCAAGGTCTACAGCATTGTTGGAACCTTCCTTGAGCATACGCGCATCTACTATTTCCATGATGGTGGAGAAGGACGGTATTACCTGTCCAGTGCGGACTGGATGCCGCGTAACCTGGACAGACGTGTGGAGACGCTCTTCCCAATCGGTGCGGAACACCTCAAGGAACGTCTGAGCAACATGCTCGAACTCACATTGAAGGATACGCTCAAAATGAGAGTTCAAAACCCGGACGGCTCATACAGCAGGGTCAGCAAAGACGGAAAGGGACTGGAATCACAGGTCGAGTTCTACAGGCGTGCAAAGCAGACCGCAAAAGAAAAAAAGGAAGCCCTTGTTCATCTGGGCTAGCTTGACACAGGTATTAAAAGGCGAATGTGCTCCGGCATATTGGCCTTTTATATTAAATGAAATAGGGTGCTGATTAGATACTCTTTTGTAACTTTTTACAGGGTTTTGTCATTCTTTTGTTACTCTATGTTGATTTCATGACGAAAAGGTTATTATTTGTTTACAATACAGCGCTAATAATTGATATGAGCGGCAGAGGCGTGCTACTATGAGGTGGAAAGCAAGTAAACCATATTCAAGGAGGGTATTATGCTAGATTTATTCTTTAATTTGAATCCAGTTGCTACTGGAATAGTCATTACGATTTTATCCATATTGGTGTTGACAATAATCCTGACATTCTCGATCAGAAGGAAATACAATGCACTTGTTGCTGATTTGGAGAATACGGAGAATCGTAAAAACGGCGTATTTGAAAATCCAGCGCTCAACAAGATGGTCGACGACTATCAGCGTGCTGTGGAAAATCAGGTGGAGGAAATCAACACACCTGCAATTGTAGAAAAGCATATGACAGGAAGCTTTGCTGGTTATGCCGCAGCAGAACGTGTAGCGGCACGCTCTGTGTCACTGATGGTTATTTTAGGTCTGCTGGGAACGTTCTACGGACTGACCCTATCCATTGGTGAGATTGTAACCCTTCTGGCTTCAACGAAGGGCAGTCTGGTAAACGACATGACGCCAATCATCGATGGCCTTATGAACTCACTGCAGGGCATGTCCGTGGCATTTGTCACATCCCTTTGCGGTATTGGCGGCTCCATCATCATCACGCTGCTCAATATGGTCTTCAGTATCCAAAGCTCGAAAGACCGCGTACTGGTGTGTGCTGAAGAGTATCTTGACCATAGCACCCCAGGTCGCAAGCGTTCAGGCGCATCTGTCGGTCAGCTTGACCTGAATCTTGATCAGTTTGGGGACAAGCTGGAAGAAAACCTGAAAGACCTGACGAGCGCTCTAAGCTACAGACTGGGTACCGTTGCGACTGAAATGGCAAACACAGCGGAATCTCTCAATGGTTCCATTGCCAAGTTCGATCAGAGCATAAATACTTTTGCTGACAATACGAGAGATTTTTCAGAGTTCAACCATGAGCTTAGAACGAACATTCAGCGTATGAATGTAACCTTTGATGATTTTTCAAATCAGATGAAGGTGAGTACCAAGGAACTTAAAAATGGACATATGGTCCTTTCAAACACACTAGAGGTAATTGGTCAGGAAAAAGCAAAATAGGAGGCGGTCTTCATGGCAAGAATAAGACGAAGACGTAGCGCGGTTGAGGTTGAACAGGAAAACTTCTGGCCTGCGTTTACGGATATCATGTCTACCATTGCGCTGATTCTGTTTTTCTTGATTCTGATTTCCTATCTGAGTAACATCATTGTCAGCAAGGATCTTGATCTTAAGAAGAATGAGCTGGCGCAGGCAAAAGCTGAAATCACCAGCGCACAGGACAGACTTGACCTGTTGCTTGATCAGGTGGAGGAAACAAAGGCCGAAGTCGAGCGCGGTAAACAGGCGCTGAAGCTTTCGGAAGATGAGATAGAAAAGCAACAGCAAATCATTGCAAACAGCAATAAGGAACTGGGTGACCTGCGTGACAAGCTTCACGGTATCGCGGTACTGAGACTGGATGTCCTTGACAAGGTTAAGGTTTCCATGGAAGACAGCCTGTCGGCAAGCAATGTTTCAGGCAAAGACCTGGTTCGTATATCTGATACAGGCAACATCATCATCAATGAAGGTTTTGTATTCGATACGAACTCATATACCATCAAGGAAGAGGGCAAGATTCTTCTGGACAAGCTGGCACTTGCCTTTGAAAATGTGCTGTCAGATAATGAGGTAAGAGGCTTCATTGATGCCATAGCCATTCAGGGCCATACAGATGAGCGCGGAAACAGCGACTACAATAGAGAACTTTCTGCAAATCGTGCGGCAGCCGTGGTCAATTATCTGATGAGTTCAAACGCAACCCTGGAAGAAGCATACGGTGCCTACTTCACAGCCAGTGCGTATTCTGAGTACAGACCGGTTGACTCGGGAACAAGTGAAGAGGCTTATGCCAAGAACAGACGTATTGAAATTTCCATTATTCTAAGAGACGCTCAGATTCAGGATGTCATCAATGACTATCTGGAGGAATCGATCGAGATATTTGAAGAGTAATACCCTCGAATATAAAATACAAGCACGATCAAATCCCCCTCACGCTTTTGTGAGGGGGATTTTAGCTTGTCGACAAAGTCGACAAGATGACAGACTGTAGAAAATTTCGAAAGACCAGGCGCGGATGAATTCCGCTCTATGAGCGTACAAGCGTACGTGATTAGAGTGGATTTCATCCAGCAAGGCAGTATTTCGGAGCTTTTCTATAGTCTGAAATCCCCTTTCACGCTTTTGTGAGGGGGATTTTTAATCGCTTTTTTTAAGCAGAGAGGGTTTTAAACGTGTATAATTAGGATAGAAAACAATAAATTGGAATTGATTATACACTGAATTAGTATAAATTCTTGTATCCTAGAGGAAATGCGGGAGCAAGCAGAGAATAAATAGTATATACACATAGTTGGAATGGGTTGGATTGGGGTGAGACAATGAGAAACAAGGGAGTTCAGTTTCGCTTTTTCATAGGCTTGATTGTGGTAGCTGTCATACCGCTGCTTTTTTTTGGAATGTACGGGTACCAGTCATCTGCTGGCTTTGCTGAACGCGTCGAAATGGAAAAGATAAACTCTTATCATAAGGAAATTGGAAATGACATCAATGCCTATTTTAGAACGTCCGTTTCGGATGTGCAGTATGTCAAGGAGCTGCTTGAGCTTGGCAGTGCGCTGCATCCGCAGCACGAAAGTGATGCCTTTTTCGATTACGCCGCCATGAGTTTTTCAACATTCATTAAAACCCATAAGAATTATGACCATGTCAGAATCATGGATAAGAACGGCATGGAGATTGTACGCATAAATAATGTGGCAGGGAATCCTGTGCAGATACCGGCCGACAGACTTCAGGACAAGTCCGACCGCGACTATTACAAGGCTTCAATGGACCTGCTCAACGGAGAAATCTATATTTCTCCAATTGATTTGAATATTGAAAACGACACCTACGAGAAGCCCTATAAGGCGGTTGTTCGCTATGTCACACCCATCAACGTCAAGGTTAACGATCATTCGGAACGCTACTTTCTTGTCGCAAACCTGAATGTGTCCTATCTCTTATCTGAGCTGCGGGGGGACATCCTGACGAGTGCCTTCAAGGAAACTTATATCATCGATGGAGATGGCTATTATCTATTGAATGAGGAAAGTGAAAAGGAATGGGGCTTTGCCGAAGCAGGCGACGAACAGGAATCCTGGTACAAGGATGTAAAGAACTCTGAAAAGTGGCTTTCGATGGAGCTTGGCACTCAGGTGGTCACAAGTGCTGCAGATGGCAGTGCCAATGACGGTAGTTTCTTCATCAACTGGCACCCTGTACGGATAGAATGTGTAGATGACACTCGGTGGACCATTATTACAGTCATTCCAGACGAAAAGTACCTCCTGCCCGTGTTTGTCTATATGCGTTCCTACATAGGACTGGTTGCAACGACCTTGGTCCTTCTCTTTATTCTGAGCACGACCATAGCGAGTCGTCTTTCGAAACCCATCCGTGACATATCAAAGGCTGTGTCCGAAATAGGCAAGGGTAATTTCCAGACGCCGCTTGACGTACGTGGCGGTGCAGAAATTGATATTCTGGCCTACGAAATCAAGAAAATGTCCTTTGAGCTTGAAAACAGCTACAAGGATATGGAGCAGCGCGTAGAGGAACGGACTGAAGAGCTTCAGCGAGCGCATGACAGAATGAAGGAAATGGCAAATACAGATCCCCTCACAGGGATTTTCAACAGGCACTATTTCAACAACTATATTGAAGATCTTAAAAAAGACAAGCGTGTCAGCGCCTTGGCCCTCATCATGCTGGACGTTGACCGGTTCAAGTACATTAACGACCATTATGGGCACAATGTTGGGGATGAAGTCCTTGTTGAGGTTGCGAAAATGCTTGAAGAAAATGCCCGTGGCAGTGATTTTGTTGTCAGATATGGAGGCGACGAATTCCTGATTGTGCTCATGGACAGCGATGAAAAGGCTATTGAGGCCTATGTGGACCGGATCAAGACGTCTCTGGACACATGGAATAAGACAACGGATATTCTAGACCATGAAATGGAATTCAGTATTGGCTATGATGTCTATACAGGGTCGAAGCATATTATTGAAGTCATCAACTCAGCCGATGATAGGATGTACGCCGAGAAAATGGCACGCAGGAAAGAACGCGGGCAGGTGGGACGGGTTTGATCGGACGGCAGTTCAGGTTAGAGACAGAATGAAGTGACGGGAGAAATCAAATGAAAATAGCACTTGGCATATCGCAGTGGGTGACGGGACTGGTCGTTTCCCTGCTCATACTGACAATGAGTATTGGTTTTTTTGCATATAACCATGATTTGTATATGAAACTCTATATGGATAATGATGTCTTGAGTGCCGCGGGAATGGATGAAGAAAACATATCGGCAGTAACGGATGGACTGATTGCCTACATGAAGGATGACGCAGAAACACTGGACATGCAGGCTGTCATTCGTGGGGAAACGCGCGAGGTCTTCGGTGCACGCGAGAAGGCACATATGGTGGATGTGAAGAAACTCTTTCAGTTCAATGATGCCATGCGCGGCATGCTGGGCGGCTTGGTACTCTTTCTCATAGGTATTTCTATGTGGCGCGGATATCCTGAGCTGATCTATGGTGTTGCCATAAAGCAGTTTGCAGTGAGCATACTGCTGTCAGGAAGCCTCATGGTCGTGTCTGTAACGAATTTTAACAAGGCCTTTATCAAATTCCATCATCTTCTGTTCACAAACGACTTGTGGCTCCTGGATCCCAAGACCGATACGCTGATTCAAATGCTTCCCGAACCATTTTTCAGAAGCATGGCAATCTTTATGTTCGGAACGTGGTTCGGCGGGAGTATGCTGGTTGCAATTGTAGGAGTCTTACTGCGGCAGAGAACCGCATAAACCAATCATCAGAAATATCGAATGCCAGAGCAAAAAAAGATTGCTCTGGCATTTTATTATGCTTTTATGCACCTGTACAGGACAGCAGAATGGCGAGTGTACGCAAATCTGTTCCGTTGAACAATCTGAAATTCACAGTCCAATTAATCAAAATTACAAAGAGTATGACAAGTCCCAGCTTATAGATAATACGACGCACTGACCCTTTCATGACGTATGCTCTCGATAAATGAGTTCCTTTTCAACTTTGGCGAAAATGCCATAGTGAAGCATATTGAATACCATGGAGTAGAGCAGTGTTAAAGAGCCAATGGCCATGGATTGACCAACCGAATTGATTGAGTCCAGATTTGACAGGATAAGGACGAATCCAATGAGTGTTCCTATAATTCCAGACATCCAAAAAAGGCGAATGCTTAGTTGCAGGGCATTTCTGCTGGCCTTGTACTCCTTTGATGTGAATTCCGTGTTCCCCATTGCTATGGAAATGGCACGCAAATAGTCAGGCCACTGGTCTGCAAAAGACAATACAGAACATGGAATCAAAATTACAATCACGAGACTGGGAAAATCTATGACAGCACGCAATGAAGTGCTGCCAATCATCGTTGTTGAAATGAGCACACCGAGGAGAGTGCCTATATACAAAATACGTCGCGCTCTATAGGTTATACGTTTTTTGTTCATCTCATTCACTCCTTAATATTGAGCAGTTTCAATAGCAATGCGGCCGCATCATTTCCTGCTTTAAGCATAGCAGACCAATTGGAAAACCCCAAGCGCAATATGGGCGTAAAGGGGGCGTATTATAGTGGTAGATCCGCTTTTTAGAGTGCATATCCATGGGCTTGTTATTTTAATTACCCCCTTAATTCCCCAAGCAAACCGAACATCTGTATGGTACAATTTAGATATGCCCAGAAGGGCAATTCATACAATAGATTGAAGGCGTTAATACCCCCTAATAATAGAATTTGAGGTGAAAAATATGATTGAATTCATCTTGGGGAAATGCGGTTCGGGAAAGAGCCACCGTGTTTTACAGGAGATGTCGCACGCCTATGACAAGAATAGAACAGACCATTTGATACTTATAATTCCAGAGCAGTATTCTCTTGAAGCCAGTGCGGACTTCATGGACAAAATGGGAAATGAAGGTCACATACATCTGGACGTACTCAGCTTTAAAAGGCTTGCACACCGTGTTTTTGAACAGACGGGCATGACGGACCGTGTTCAGATCAACGACCTTGGCAAGACCATGCTTCTGAGACATATTTTTTCAAAGCATGCCGAATCGCTGAAGGTTTACGGAAAGATGGCCGGCCGGAATGGCTTTATGGAGTCCTTCAATGGGCTCATAGCCGAACTGAAACGTGCCCAGATTTCGGAGGAAAGCCTTGAGCGGCAGATTGAAGGCATGGAAGACAGCCTGATTCGAAGAAAGCTGGAAGACATTGTCCTCCTCTATAGTGCCTTTGAAGGTCAGATGCAGCTTTCCTACTTCGATGACGAAGATGTGCTTAATCTGCTCATAGAGAAAATGGATGAA
This sequence comes from uncultured Acidaminobacter sp., assembly GCA_963678925.1. Lineage (GTDB taxonomy): Bacteria > Bacillota > Clostridia > Peptostreptococcales > Acidaminobacteraceae. The sequence goes on from OY787533.1 coordinate 2,806,293, forward strand.
GCCCATTTCCTCAAAGGGGCAAAGGTGTGGATCGATGGCTTCAATGGATTCACCCAGCAGGAATATGCTGTGCTTAGAAAGCTGATGGCACATGTGCCGGAAGTGACCTTTGCCTTTACCTATGCGGAAGATGCACTGGGTCAACCGCTGGATGTTTTTGAATCTACAGCCAAGACACTCAGGACACTTGAGCATGCGGCTGAAGCGCTTGAAGTGAAAACAAACAGGTCCTTTATGAAAGAACGGGCGGAAGTTGGAGCCCGCGCTAAAGTCATCGAAGCCGTTTCCAGAGCACTTTTTACATATCCGCTGGAGACCTTTGAGCGAACCGGTGGCTGTATTGAGCTTGCGGCCTGTCAGTCGCGCCACATTGAAATTGAGCGTGTTGGCAGAGGCATTGTTCAGCTTGCAAGGGAAAAGGGGTACGAATGGCGTGACATAGCAGTTGTAACACCTCAAATCGGGGACTATGCAATGCATGTAAAACGCATATTTACAGCAATGAACATTCCCTTTTTCCTCGATGAGAAGCGCAGTGTCATGAATCATCCCCTTGTCCAGTATCTGATGGGGATTCTAAAGTTTTTTGCCTATGGGTACAGATATGAAGATGCTTTCAGAATACTCAAGTCCGGACTCACGCTTCTCGATGATGACCAGGTACAGGTTCTTGAAAACTATGTTCTTGGCTATGGCATAAAGCACGGTGCCTGGTGGAAACCGTTTTACAAGGGTCCCGAGGACGTGGCGGCTGAAGCAGAGGCTATTCGACTCGAATGGATTGAGACATTTGAAGGATTTCGCAAGGGCTTGAAGAAATCGAAGACAGTTGAGGGCCTTGCCAAAAATCTCTTCGAGCATATTGAGGGTGTAAAACTGCACGAGCGGTTGACCGAGCACACTGAAATGCTGTTTGAGCGGGGACTCCTCGATCAGGCAAATGAGTCCGCACAGGTTTGGAATGCGACACTTGAAATTCTGGACCAGCTTGTTGAGCTGATTGGTGGGGATGAAACGGATATCAAAGCTTTCGTCAAGCTGATGGAAACAGGTTTTGCGTCAACAGAAGTCGGAATCATACCACCAGCCAAGGACAGAGTGCTCATTGGAAGTATGGAGCGGAGCAGAAGCCATGATATCAAGGCACTTTTTGTGGTGGGTGTGAATGATGGAAACCTTCCCATGACAGGGGACAGCGGCGGCATTTTAAGCGACGCGGACAAGATGGTCTTGAAGGCGTCTGGCCTTGCGCTGAAATCTGATTACGAGACACTTTCTCTGGAAGAACAGCTTTCCGTCTATCAGGCCTTGTGTAAACCGTCAGAAAGACTTTACATAAGTTACGCAATGAGTGATGCAGATGGAAAGGCACTGCGTCCATCTGTCTATTTCGAACGTCTGAAGTCCATTTTAAAGGGTGCCAAGGTGCAGATGGAGCTGGCAATATCGGACAAGGAACCTATGCGTTATGTTGCTACTCCAGAATCAACCCTGCAGGCGCTTATTGAACACAAGCGAAATATGCTGGACGGTGGAAAGACAGACGCCTTCTGGGACACACTTGAAAAGTGGTATAAGCAGGACGAGACCTACGGGCCACGCTACAGGTCAATTGAGTCGGGCTATTTTCATAAGAATCAGGTTGCTTCAATTGGAAAATCCCTTGCGGGAAAGCTGTATGGCGCACCCCTTAGAAGCAGCGTCAGCCGATTTGAAAAATACGTGCAGTGTCCGTTTGCGCACTTTGTTTCCTATGGACTCAAACCTGAAGAGCGCAAGCTCTATCAGATTGAATTGCCAGACCTTGGAACCATTTATCATGAATCGGTAGAGCGGTTCAGTCATATGCTGGACAAGGAGAAACTCGACTGGCGTACCCTTGATAAAGGTGACAGCGATAGGATCATCGAGGGGATTATTGATGAGGTGGCGCAGACCTATGGGCACGATATTTTTAAGGCATCCAGCAGGTATGCCTATTTAATCAAGCGGATCAAGCGGGTTGGGAGACGGGCCGCCTGGACCATGACCCGCCAAATCAAGTCGGGGAGCTTCACGCCATCGGCCTATGAGCTGGCTTTTCGTGAAAATGGCGGTGCGGAAAGTGTTCCGCCAATTCTGCTTGAGCTACCTGGCGGTGATACGATTCTTCTTGAAGGACGCATTGACAGAATCGACGTTTTTGAGGATGGCAAGACCAAGTCAGTCAAGATTGTGGACTACAAATCGGGCAGCCGGCGTTTTCATCTTTCAGACGTCTTCTACGGCCTTCAAATACAGCTTGTGGTTTATCTGGACGCAGTCATTCAAAATGCCCACTATCTCAAGGTGGACGGCCTGGTTCCCGGGGGAATATTTTACTTCAAGATTGATGACCCCATGGTTGAGTCCGATGCCTACAATCCTGAAAACATTGAGACGCAAATCAGTCAGGCGCTGAAGATGGACGGCCTGGTCGTAAAGGACATCAATGTCATGCGTGCCATGGATGCGGCGCTTGCACCCGGTACAAAATCCGATGTGATTCCAGCTGAAATCAAGCAGGATGGAACGGTGTCGTCGCGCTCTTCAGCTATTGAAGCCGATGATTTCAAGCTGCTCATGGACCATGTGCGCCAGCTGATGACCGAGATCGGACAGGAAATCGTAGGTGGAAAAATCAAGATAGATCCGTGCAAATACAGCGGGGTGACCTCTTGCGATTATTGTCCTTACAGGGGCATATGTCAGTTTGACCAGCTGTTTGAAAATAACAGGTATCGATATATGAAGAAAAAGAAGAACGATGAAGTGCTTGAAGAACTGCGTCAGAATGCGGGTGAAAGCGGAAAGGTGGATGAAGATGCCAAAGTGGACAGCTGAGCAGCAAGAGGCAATTGAGAGTCGCGGTTCTAATCTGCTGGTCTCAGCCGCTGCGGGTTCTGGAAAGACAGCAGTACTCGTTGAACGCATTATCAAACTTGTCATCGAAGATGGCATCGACATTGACAGGCTTCTCGTTGTGACCTTTACCAATGCGGCGGCGGGGGAAATGCGAGACCGTGTCATGGGGGCGCTTTCTGACAAGCTTAAGGATAAGTCCGTTGATGAAGCATTTATCAGAAGACAGATCAGTCTGGTGCACAGAGCGCATATTACAACGGTGCATGCCTTCTGTATTCACGTAGTCAGACATTATTTCTATGAAATAGATCTGGACCCGTCGTTCAGAATCGGGGACACTGCAGAGCTGAGACTCATGCTAGAGTCAGCCCTTGAAGATGTGATGGAAGAAGCCTATGATGCCCAGAGCGATACATTTTACAATCTGGTGGAATCTTATGGCAGCAATAGGTCTGATGAAGGTCTCAAAGAACTTGTCATGAAACTGTACTTTTTCATACAGAGTCAGCCGGAGCCGCTGGCATGGCTGAATGGACAATCAGATAACTATACAGAAAGCGAAAAGCTCGAAGGCAGCATGTGGATGCAGGCCTTCCTAAACATCGTTAAAGATGATTTGAATATGGCATTAGAGGTTGTTTATGAAGGCATGCGCCTCTGTCAGCTGCCGGATGGTCCTGGGGCCTACATGCCTGCATTTGAAGCGGACATGCGGGTCGTAAGAGTCCTTCAGCTTGCTGCTGATGAAGGCTTCCATGCCCTCTATGCGGCCTTCGATGAAATCAGCTATGCCCGTCTTCCGAGAATGAAGAAAGAGGAAAAGGCCACAGCCAATCCGGACCTCGTCGATGCTGCGAAGGAAATGCGAGACTTCTTTAAGAAAAAGCTGGTCACTCCAGTGCGGGATATGGTGCTGAGAAAAGACCTGAAGCGGCATGGTGAGGAGCTGGAAACACTGAATCCGGTCATGCGTTCTCTCGCTGAAATTGTGGGCAGGCTCCACCATAGGTTTATGGCGGACAAGCGTGAAAAGAATCTTCTCGATTTCAATGACCTGGAGCATTTTACAATAGCCATACTTAAAAATAAGGATATAGCTGCGGATTTCAGAAACCAGTTCAAGTATATTTTTCTTGATGAATATCAGGACTCCAATATTGTTCAAGAGACCATCATCAACAGTATCAGACGTGACGACAACCTCTTCCTGGTGGGAGATGTGAAGCAGAGTATCTATCGGTTCAGACTTGCTGATCCAACCCTGTTTTTAGACAAGTACCGGACCTACACCAAGGAAGCCGGCGCTCAAAACAGGCGTATTGACCTTGCGCGAAACTTCCGTTCCAGACCCCAGATCCTTCACGGAATCAACTATATTTTTGAAAGACTCATGTCTGAAGGATTTGGCGAAATGGCCTATGATGAAGATGCAAAGCTGAATCCCGGTTTTGAGTTTATGGAAACGGGCGGTGTCCCCCTTGAAGTCATTGCAATAGATTCAGGCGCTGAGGATGCACTGGATGACCCTGATCTTCTGGAAATGAAAAAGGTGGAGCTGGAGGCCCATGCGGTCGCTCAGAAGGCGAAGCAATTAATTGGAACACAAATTTATGACCCCAAAAAGAACCTGGTGCGCACGGCGCGGTTCAAGGATATTGTCGTTCTGCTTCGTGCGACCCGTGCGTGGTCAGGCGTGTTTTCTGATGTCTTTTCAGAGTATGGCCTGCCTCTTTTTACAGATATGGGCGGTGGGTATTTTGAATCTCTTGAAGTGGAGATATTCATGGCACTCCTTAAGATCATTGATAACAGCTATCAGGATTTGCCGCTGATTACCGTGCTGCGTTCGCCACTAGGAGGATTTTCTGTAGATGAGCTGATTCAGATTCGTCTCTATGAGAAGGATAGAGCCTATTATGAGGCTTTGTTTGCCGTGGCTCAGGAAGAGAGTGCACTTGGCATGAAGGCCCGCGCCTTCATTGAGAAAATAAAGGTGTGGCGCGAGAATGAGCGCATTTGGGCGCTTGACACCTTCCTGTGGAATGTCATGACTGAATCGGGCTTCTATTACTACGCTGGTGCCATGCAAGGGGGGACGTCAAGACAGGCCAACCTTCGACTGATGGTTGATAAGGCCGGTCAGTTTGAGACCCTGGGTTCTGGCGGTCTCTTTGAGTTCATTGCCTTCTTTGAAAAACTCAAGGATTCAAGCTCTGACATGGGAACTGCTTCGATCATAAGTGAAGGGGAAGATGTCATTCGCCTGATGAGTATTCATAAGTCAAAGGGCCTTGAGTTCCCAATCGTCATTCTGGCGGGTGCTGGAAAGCAGTTCAATTTGAGAGACACCTACGATAAGGTCCTGCTTCACAAGACCTATGGTGTCGGACTCAAGTTCATCGATCCTGACAAGCGCTACTATAGCGAAAGCCTTCCTCAAATGGTCATGAAGCGCCAACTCAAGCTTGAAAGTCTTGCAGAGGAAATGCGCATACTTTATGTTGCACTCACACGTGCGGTGGACAGGCTGGTTATTGTAGGGTCAACAGGGCGTTTTGAGTCTGACAGCAAGCGCTGGTGCAGGGGACCGTCCGTATTCAATCTCTCTTCGGGCAAGTCCTATCTTGACTGGATCATGTCTGTTCTGAGCAGGCATCCGGATGGCGCGGAGATTCGCGCATACAGTGCCGCGCCGATTTTTGGAGATGCCAAGGATGGCGACTGCAGCTGGACGGTTCAGTTTGCCAGAAAGGACACACTTCTGACAGCAGGCTTGTCAGATCCTCTGATTTCCCCTGAGCTGGAATCGCGTGAAAGCAGTGAAGGCATGACTGTTTCAGATGCAAAGGCGAGCATACCTGAATGGACTGAGGAAATCGACAGGCGACTCAACTGGGAATATCCGCTGGCTGACTATGTGAACATGCCCTTCAAGGTGTCAGTTTCTGATCTGAAAAGAGCAGCAGCAACCAGCATAGAGACTTCTAGTGTTCATATTCCAGCACTTGTTCCAAAGCCGAAGTTTCTAACTGAAAAAACCAGAAAGTCAGGTGCGGAAATTGGAACACTTCACCACTTTGTCATGCAGCATATTGATTTTAACGGGGATTTGACTGAGACGGGCATTCAGGCTCAGGTCAGCAAAATGATTCTGTTGAATTTAATAGATGCCGATGATGAAAAGTACATTAAGTCTCTTGATATCGCCCGGTTCTTTGAAACAGAACTCGGCAGACGACTTCTGGCTTCAAAATACGTTTACCGGGAAGTGCCCTTCATACTCAGCAAGGAAATCGGTGGGAGCCGCACGATGGTTCAGGGGATTATCGACTGTTATTTCGAAGAAGAGGATGGGCTGGTTGTTCTTGACTATAAGACGGACTATACGGGAAGAGCAGGCCTTGAGTCAATTGCGGCGAATTACCGGGTGCAGGTTGAGATTTATACAGAGGCGCTTCAGAAACTGATTGGAAAACCCGTTAAGGGGACGTATCTCTATTTCTTTGACGCAGGCGAAAGTGTGATGATAGAATAATTCGTGTAAAAATCGAATTTTTTCACAGAAGAAACATAAATGCCTGTTATACTGTATATGTGAAGTTGCAGTGCGGATGTCAACGGAGGACGTCATGAAGAGACTAATTATTGCCCTTGTTCTCCTTGGGTTAATGGCGACAGGCTGTGTGCCGGCTCAGAAGGAAGAACCGGAAAACTCAAGGGAACAGATTGATGTTGAAATAGATGTACCAAAGGAAGAGGATGCGACGCCGGCCATTCAGGATGAAAAGGCGGTGATGGAGGCCTTCAACACCCTTGTTGAAGACTCTGTTGTTCCAAAGGAACTGGACGCATTTTTAAATAAGCATATCAGCAATCTTGGTATTGAAAGTGCGAATAAGGCCCTGGTCTCCTATTTGGATGCCGTTCTGCAGTTTGCTGGACGGGAGGATACTGGTGTCTTCGAGAAAAACTATCAGGCTTATTTGTCTAAGCTGGAAGATAATGAAATAACACGTGAAACCATTGCGGGTCTTGAAAATGAGCCGCTGTCAGAGGAAGCGAACTGGCTGTACGACAACGGGCTGTGCATAGAGCCTGTTGGAGACCGTTTTGTTGTTGCAATAGATTTCGAGACGCTTCTGAAGAAGTATGGAAATGAAATTGGAGAAGATATCAAATCCTATATCGAGCTGGAAGCTCAAATGCTGAAGTCTCGGCAGGATTACAGATCACTGGATGGTTTGAATCATATTGCACAGCTCATAGTTGAACATGATCGCTATCTGAAAGATTTTCCAAACAGTATGGTGAGAAATCAAATATACGCCCATAGAAACTGGCTGCGCGATCTCTATTTCGTACGTAGTGCAGAGGGTGGTGGCCCACTTGGTGGTTCTGGTGAAATTCCTGTATTTGAGAGCTTTGCCGATGTCGTTGAGTTTTACCCAGGCTCAGTGCTTGAGGGGATGACGCAGCGCTATATGGAAATGTGGGGCACAGACAAGAACGTGCCTTCTGAACTGCGCACTGCCTATGTCACCTTCTATGATTTGGCCTTTAAGGATACGGCAATTACCCTTGATCAAGGTGTCACCTTGAAGGGGAGGGTCTATCCCAAGCTTGGGAATGTTGCGGCGGCGGACTTGCTCAATCAGAAGATGCAGTCAGGGGCTGATGGCTTGTTTGAAGCCTATAGCGCACCTGATATGATAGACTGGGAGATTCTTCAAAGCTATGATGTGGTCTATCTGGATCAGAGCCGAATTTCAGTCGTTTTTGTCATTGACCTGATCAATCCCAAATACCCGCGCCTATCCATGCGGGATATGAAGGCTTCTACATATGACCTTGAGACGGGAGACCAGCTCTTGCTGGTGGATATCCTGCCGACAGAGGAGGAATCAGAGGTACATCTTCTTGCAGATGTTAAGGCCTTTGCAGACTCACAAGGCTATGGTCTCGGCGCTCTCGACAACACGTTCGAAAATGCATATCAGATGGAAGACGGCATTGTGGTGTATACACCGAACAATCATCTTGGAAACAGCGCAAGCAAACTATTCATTCCGTCTGAGCAAATTGAGGACTGGATTGACGAATAGAAGCGCCTGAATCAGACATGCAATATCAATACTTAATCAATGTCCCACGATAACTTGCGTCAAGCAAACCATTCGTGGGATTATTTTATGCGTAACTGCTGAGTGGGTTCCAATTTAGTGCAGGTGTTCTCAAACTTTATGGACATTCTAAAGAAATCAAAAGGGCATTTCATACAGCGTATCGAAATAGTTCTATATGGAACAGAAAAATGGATTGCAGTGCCATGCGTGAAATCTTAAAAAGAGGAAGGAATAACTCGAATGAAGGTACTTCACACTTCGGACTGGCACCTTGGAAAGCATCTTGAAGGGTTCAGCCGATTAGAGGAACAGAAATTTTTTCTGGAAGAGTTATGTGCAATATGCTCAGAGCGGGAGATTGATATGGTCATCATTGCCGGTGACGTCTTTGATACGAGCAATCCTCCTGCTCAAGCGGAAAAACTCTACTATGAATATATAAAGAAGCTCTCAGACAATGGAAGGCGCCCTGTGATCGCCATTGCCGGGAATCATGACAGTCCCGACCGCATACAGGCAGCTTGGCCCCTTGCACGGGAACAGGCCATCCTGCTTGCTGGAAATCCTAAAATTGAAGGATACAGCGGTCCTTTTGGACAGCACACCATCAAATGGCTTGGAAGCAATGTCTATGAAATCCTGATAGAGGGTTCGGCCGTGCGCGTGGGTCTTTTGCCGTATCCATCTGAAAGACGGCTGGGAGAAATCATGGGTGATACCGATGATGAAACGCTGAAACAGGCAAGCTACACAGAGCGGTTAAGACATATTTTTTCGGAAATGGACGAGAAGTTCGATGCATCAATGCTCAATATTGCCGTCAGTCACATATTTGTCATGGGCGGTCAGACTTCAGAGTCCGAACGTCCGATTCAAATTGGGGGAACTCTGGTTGTTGATCCTCAAGATTTGGCCCATAAGGCGGACTACATTGCTCTTGGACATCTTCATAGACCGCAGCAGGTTAAGCACGCACCGGTCCCAACAATTTACTCGGGAGCGCCACTGCAGTACAGCAGAAGTGAGTTGGCCTATTCAAAGTCTGTACATGTGATCGAGAAGACAGAGGGTGTTCTTAACATGGAAGAGGTCATGCTTTCGTTGAGAAAACCCATTGAAGTGTGGCGGTGTGATGGCGTTCAGGAGGCATTTGAAAAATGTGAGAAGAACAGAGACAGAAATGTCTGGGTGTACCTTGAGGTCAAAACCAGCGAAATTATTTCGCAGTCAGACATTAAAGCGCTCAAGGAACTTCGGCCAGATCTTCTAAGCATCATGCCCATCATCGACAATCAAAAGGAAACACTTGTCGACGAGAAACCGGAGGAGAAGAGCTTTGAGCATTTATTCGGAGAATACTATGAACAGGTACGTGGTGTAAAGCCAGGTGAAGATGTGCTGAAGCTCCTAGGCAGCATATTGAATGAAGAGGTGGAAGATGAAGCCGATAAAGCTGACCATAGCTGGGTTGAACAGCTATATAGAGAAACAGACAATTGATTTCAAAAAGCTCACCGGCAGAGGCTTGTTTGGTATATTCGGACCTACAGGCTGCGGGAAGTCGACAATTCTTGATGCCATGATATTGAGTCTATATGGACACAAGGGACAAAAGGGCATACCGAGGAGCACCAGTGAGTTTATCAATACTGCGGTCGATACGGCATCCATCAGTTATCAGTTCAGTCTTGAAACGGATTTGGGATATCGTGAAGCCCTTGTGGAAAGAAAATTCAAGCGCACAAACACAGGTGTCGCTACTGCGTCCTCCAGGCTTCAGCTGACAAACGAAGCGGGCGGTTTGGTTGAGGTCTGGGACAAGACCAATGATGTTACCAATCAGATTGTTGAGCTTATTGGACTGACACGCGAAGATTTCATGCGGTCGGTGGTTCTGCCCCAGGGCAGGTTCAGCGAATTTCTGACCCTGGAGGGGAAAGAACGGCGTGACATGCTGGAGCGACTGCTTGACTTAAAGGTATATGGCAGCCAGCTTCAATTTAAAATCAAACGCCGTGGAGATTACGTTAAAGAAAATATGCTTCAGATGGAAGGTGAAATGAAGCGTTATTCAGACCTGTCACCTGAAATGCTCGATGAAAAACGCAAGGAGCTAGAGGCTGTAATTGCCATGCTGGCCTCCCAGGAAGAAGCCTTTAAAAAGACGGAAGCGGAAAAAGCGGAAGGTGAGCAGCTGTACAAATCATCCCGCGCCCTTGAAGAGAACCGGTTGAAGATGCAGCAGCTCTCTGAAGAGGAGACTCAGATTGCCCTTATGCGCCGCGTTCTTAAAAAAGGCGTACTGGCGCAGAAGGTTTGGGCCTATTACATGCAGTTTGTTGAGCTTAAGCAGAATAAAGACAGACTGAGTCATGAAGAAAAGAACCTGAAGGAAATACTTGAAGATGAGAAGGTGCGATTTGAAGAAATCCGTGAAACCTACGAAGTCTTTGTCAAAGACTATAGCCATGAAAAAGAACTGCTCACAATCCGAAAGAACGAAGTTGAGAAGGCAAGTGAGTTTCATGAAAAAGCCCAGCAGCTTATTGGGCAAAGAAATGCGCTGATTGCGGAGTACCGCACTGTCCAGGCTGAAACCGAAAAGTGCAAGACAGACATCAATCAGCTTGAAAATGAAATCGGCGAGAGTGAGAAGAAGCTTGAAAGACTTCGGATCGAAAAGGAAAAAAATCTTGTAGGTCAAGATGAGCGCGAACATGCACAGACAGGCCTGGCAGAGGAAAAACGACATAAAGAAAGCCTGGCGCGCATCACGCTTTTGAAGCAGGAGCTTGAAAAGCTGGCAGAGACGGCTGTAGAAAAAATCAACCTGACTGCTGAGCTGCAGGCTGAAATCAGTGACATGAAGAAAGCCATTGAAAGGGCAGAAGAAGAAAAGGAAGGCTGCAGAAGAGAAATCAAGACGCTGTCATCTGCTTTTTTTGAAGAAGAGAAGCATCTTACCGGTCTTAAGCATGGTCTGACTCATGACCGTGAAAAGCATAGAGAGAAAAAGAGTCTGGAAGAAGCCCATGAGAAATGTGAAAAGGAGCTTGCGGGTCTGGTCGCGGAAGAAAGCATTCTTTTGAAAGAGCTGGAGGCTGTTCAGAAGCAATATGATCAGGCTGAAGAGGAAAAGGAACGCTTCTGGAAACAGCGTATCCTTACCGGGCTTTCTCAATCACTAAGTGATGGAGAAGCTTGCCCGCTCTGTGGGAGCGTGCACCATCCCAAGATGCATAGGGGGTCAGAAGTTCTGCTGGGCCGTGATGAGGACGTCTCTATCCAGCTGCGGTCTGCTGAAATGGCTTATGAGAAAAAAAGGATGGCGTGCGACACTTTAAAACAGGAAATGCACCGAATCAAATCCAGTCTTGAAGCCTATGGACAGTACACTGACAAGGCGCTTGATGAGAGGACTGCAGAGATCGCAGGTCTTGAAAAGAAGCTTGAAGCGTCAAAAAATATGATAGAAAGGCTTGAAAAGGAATCGGACAAGCAGGAGGCAATCTTGAAGGATTTCAAGCCCAAATACGATATGCTCTTAAAAGCTATGGAGTCAGGAAAGAACGAAGGTGTGGCAGTCGAAACCCAAATCAGCATTAAGGACAAACAGGTGCGTGATTTGACGGCCGAGGTAAATGCAATTGAGGCCGTATACGCATTTACAGGTAGGGGCTATCGTTTCGAAGCACTCAATGGGGACATTCGATTCAAGGATATGAAACGCAAAAATCTGGAAGACCAAGAAGCGGAACTCGGTGATTTCATACGAAAGACACGGGCGTCTGAATCGCTTAAGAAAGAAAAATTCAATGCACTCAAGGTCCGCGGTGAAACGACTGTTGAAAAGGGTAGCGGTCTGAAGGACCGTATTGAAGAATATGAGAAACAGGTACGCGCTGCCGTGGCAGATGGTGATATCATCGCTGAAATGAAGCGCATCGACGAAAGACTGAAAAAAAGCGGTGCTGATTACGAAGCGCTTACGGTGAAGCTGAAGCAGACTGAAAAGAGTTTTACCGAAAACCGTTCCGCTTATGAGGGCGTACGGGCAAAAGCAGAACAAACTGCACTACAATATGAGGAAATCAGCGCCCAGTATGAAAAAATTAGAATTTCAAGTGGTTTTGAGACAACAGAAGTTCTTATAGAATCCCATGTGGACGAGGCGGAACTTGAAAGCATACAGCGACGATTGACAGACTATGAAAAGCAGAAGAGTATTCTGGAAGATAGAATCAGGCAGCTTGAAAGGGAGACAGCCGGACGTGCTGTTGACGAGGCCCAGTGGGAGCAGATTCTGGGCGCGTATGAAATTGCAAGAAAAGAGCTTGCGAAAACACGCGAGCTGAAAACACAGCTTCAGGAAAGATTCAAGCAGCTGGAACAGGACTTTGAAGCCCACAAGCAGACCTTGCTGCGCTATCGTAAATTTGAGAAAGCGCAGGATGTGGTGTCTGATCTGCTGGACCTGGTAAGGGGAAACAAGTTTGTAGAGTATGTTTCTCTAGCCCACCTGCGATATATAGCGCTGGATGCATCGGAGCGGCTGATGGACATTACAAATCACCGCTATAGTTTAGAGCTCGATGCGAAGGGTAATTTCATAATATGCGATCACTTCAACGGTGGTGTGAAGCGGGACACCAAGACTCTGTCAGGGGGAGAGACATTCCTGACAGCCCTGTCCCTATCGCTGGCCTTGTCATCGCAGATTCAGCTTAAAGGAAAAATCAATTTGGAATTCTTCTTCCTTGACGAAGGATTTGGAACGCTTGACGGTGACCTTCTGGACACGGTAATGACATCTCTTGAGAAGCTTTTCGAGGAGAAGCTGACGGTGGGGATTATCTCACATGTGGATGAACTTAAGAACCGGGTGCCAATCAAGCTGATTGTCGAGCCGGCTGAGGCCGGTGTTCGAGGAACACAAACGAGGATAGAAGTGACATAGTAAAGGTGGGGTCAAAATGATGAAGCTTGACAAAGAGCTTGAGGTGGCAATAGAAGCTGCAAAAGCTGCGGGAAAGGAAATCCTGAAGGTCTATCAGAAAGGGTTTCTCGTGAATTACAAGGATGACAATTCACCGCTTACCGAAGCCGATTTGAATGCACATCATACAATTATCCGTATGCTCCAGGAATCATTTCCAAAGTATCCCATTCTCTCTGAGGAGTCGGCGGATGACTTTATTCCTGAAAAGCATCCATGGTGCTGGATTGTTGATCCGCTTGATGGTACAAAGGAATTTGTCAAAAGAAATGATGAGTTTACGGTAAACATAGCTCTGACGTATGAGAAGCTGGTGGTAATGGGTGTGGTCTATGCGCCGGTTTTCGATGAGCTGTATTATGCTGTTAAGGGACATGGAGCATATTATGAGTGCGGCGATGAAAAGAAGGAGATTCATGTCTCCAGCAGAACAAAGGATTTGAACGTACTGCAGAGCAGATCGCATCAATCAAAGCGGTGCATGCAGTATATTGAGGAGAATGAGGAACAAATCGCCTGCGTTGCGCGTATGGGCAGTTCGCTCAAGGGTTGTCGGATTGCACGTGGAGAGTTTGACGTCTATTACAACTGCGGGCGTACCATGATCTGGGATACAGGGGCAATGGAGATCATTATTGAAGAGGCTGGCGGCATTTTGAATCAGCTGGACGATGAACCCATTCATTATAATTTGAAAAAGCTTGTAAACGACAAAGGGTTTTATATTCTCAATGACATAAGGAATAAATTCAAGTAGGTGACTGAAATGAACAAGGGATATTTTCAAGTATACACAGGGAATGGAAAAGGGAAGTCGACGGCAGCTTTTGGCCTGGCTCTCAGAGGGCTGTGCGCCGGAAAGCGTGTCTTCATTGGCCAGTTTGTCAAGAATATGAAGTACAGTGAAACAGGTATAGAGGATGTGATGGATGGCATTCGCATTGTACAGTTCGGAAAGGACTGCTGTATAGATCGTAAACCGGATGCTGAGGATGCAGCACTGGCAAAACGTGGTCTGTCAGAATGCGCGGAAATATTGAAAAGCGGCATGTATGACATCGTCGTGCTCGATGAAATCACGATTGCAACCTATCTCAAGTTTCTTGAGCCGGAGGAAGTTCTGGCGGCTGTAGACGGGCGGGCTGAGCATGTTGAAGTGATTGTGACGGGCAGATACTGTCCGGACCTGCTTATTGAGCATGCTGACCTCGTGACCGAAATGAAGGAAATCAAACATTACTATACACAGGGTGTTCTGTCACGAAAGGGGATTGATTGCTGATGTCGCAATTCAATTTTGATGAAATCATCAATCGCAAGGGTACCAACTCAATTAAATGGGATCACTTGGATGATGCATTTGGAAATCCAGACCTCTTGCCCTTATGGGTAGCGGACATGGATTTCAAATCACCTCCAGCAATTCTTGAAGCGATGAAAGAAGTCGCTGAGCATGGCGTATACGGGTATGTCAAACCCAAGTCAGACTATTTTAACGCCGTCAGAGGGTGGATGAAGAGGCAATTTGACTGGAATGTAGAAGCGGAATGGATACATTTCGTACCAGGTATTGTGCCTGCCATAGCGTTGGCAGTCAACACCTTTACTGAGCCTGGGGATGGGGTTATCATACAGCAGCCGGTCTATCATCCCTTTATAAATGTCACTAAGGACGCTGGACGCCAGGTCATTAACAACAGACTTATAGAGATGGAAGATGGCTATGCGATCGACTTTGAAGACCTGAATCAGAAGGCGGCAAAGCCTGAAGCCAAGATGATGATACTTTGCTCTCCGCATAATCCTGTTGGCCGGGTCTGGCTCAAAGAGGAGCTTCAGCGTATTGTGGAAATCTGCGACAGGCACGATATCCTACTTATTTCTGATGAAATCCATCAAGATCTGGTCTATTCAGGTCATGAACATACACCAATCGCCAAGCTGGGAACAGAGGATTCAAAGATTGTGACCTGCACAGCGCCAAGCAAGACCTTTAATATTGCCGGTCTGTTTGCATCCAACATTATCATATCAAATGCACAGGTGGGCAAGACCTTTGCAGAAGCGCTTGAAAAAATGCACCTGATGCCTTCGCCCTTTGCCATTAGAGGTGTCATTGCCGCTTATGAAGAAGGTGAGCCATGGCTGAAGGCGCTGATGGCATATCTCACAGACAATGTGGATTTTGTAGAAGCCTATCTGAAAAAATATCTGCCGAAGGTGCGTTTTTTCAGACCTGGGGCGACCTTCCTCTTATGGCTTGATTTCAGAGAGTATGCATTTACTGCAGATGAACTGGAGCGCATCATTACAGAAGAGGCGCAGCTGGCGCTGAACAAGGGCTGGATGTTTGGCAAGGAGGGCGCAGGCCATATGCGTCTGAATATAGGGTGTCCACGTGATATCCTTAAGGAGGCGCTGGACAGGCTCGCACAGGCACTTAACCGCAACGAGTAAGTCATATGAATCCCATGAACCTGAGAAATCGGGACATGGGATTTTTACATCTCAAGAAAAATAAACATGTGTTGACAAAATAAACAACTGTTTGTATAATTGTTTTAGGATAAAGTTTGAGGTGAGGATATGACGAATAGAGAACGGGAAATATACAATCTGCTTCGTGAGAACCCCATGATCAGTCAGAAGGAAATTGCTGACCTATTGGGTATTCAACGCTCGAGCGTGGCGGTACATATATTGAATCTGACAAAAAAAGGCGTTGTAAAAGGGAAGGGCTATATTCTCAGTGAAGGGGAATATGTACTCGTAATCGGTGGGTCCAATGTCGATATTACCGGTTTTCCAAAATCGACACTGAAAATGGAGGACTCAAATCCTGGGGCGGTCAGAATGTCCCTTGGCGGTGTTGGGAGAAACATTGCCGAGAATCTGGCGCGACTTGGGGTAATGACCAAAATGATGACTGCAGTTGGCAAGGATGTCTACGGTCAAAAGATTCTTGAGGAGAGCAGACGCATTGATTTGGATATGAGTCCTGCGCTCGTTGTTGAAAATGAATCTACATCCATTTATTTAAGCATTATGAATGAAGACGGTGATATGAAGCTCGCTTTGTCCGATATGGACATTGTGGATCGAATTGATACGGACTATATCAATCGACACGGAAAGCTGATTCGAAATGCAGCGGCCGTCGTGGTGGATACCAACCTCAGTCAGGCTGTGCTGGAATATCTCTTTAGTAATTTCAAGGAAGTGGATTTTTTTGTCGATACGGTATCGGCGACTAAAGCCCTTAAGGTGAAAAATCTCCTGGAGTATGTTCATACGCTCAAGCCCAACAGAATTGAAACAGAGGCACTTACGGGCATAGTCATCGAAACGCTTGAAGATGCCTACGACGCTTTGGACAGGCTTCTTGACCAAGGCGTAAAGCAGGCCTATATCAGTATGGGGACTGCGGGTGTTGTCTTTGGAAATGCAAAAGAGAAGAAGCTCTTCACACCGAAGACAGTGGAAATGGTCAACGCAACAGGTGCTGGCGATGCCTTTATGGCTGGGATCGTCTTCAGCTGGATGAATGATTTCACACCTGAAAAGGCACTGGCCTTCTCAAGCTGTGCTTCTGCACTTGCGATTGAATGTGAATCAACAATAAATCCTGAAATGAGCGAGGCAAGAGTGGGTGCACTTATGTCAGAGCTTTACGGGCTTTAATTGGGTTTATATATAGGAAAGGAAGAATAGGATGGATCTTAAAGAATATTTGGATATAACGCCTGAGGTAATGGATGCCCTAGAGAGTGGAAAGCCAGTTGTAGCACTGGAATCAACAATTATTTCCCATGGCATGCCTTATCCGCAAAACGTTGAGACTGCACGCCGTGTTGAAGAAATAGTACGCGAGAACGGTGCCGTACCAGCGACCATTGCCATTATTGGCGGAAGACTGAAGGCAGGTCTTTCGGATGAAGAGCTTGAGTACTTTGGCAAGACAGGTATGGCAATCAAGAAGGCTTCAAGAAGAGACATTCCTTTTATTGTAGCAAAAGGCATTGATGGCGCGACAACAGTGGCTTCAACAATGATTATAGCAGAGCTGGCTGGCATTAAGCTGTTTGTAACTGGCGGTATCGGTGGTGTGCATCGTGGCGCGGAGAAGACCTTTGACATTTCCGCAGACCTGCAGGAACTTGCAAATACCAATGTAGCTGTAGTGTGCGCTGGCGCCAAGTCAATTCTCGATATCAACCTGACACTTGAGTATCTTGAAACGTTTGGTGTACCGGTTGTCGGCTTTGGAACAGACGAGTTCCCAGCATTCTATACGCCGAACAGCGGTTTCGGTGTGGACTATCGTGTCGATGATCCGGCAGAGGTTGCTAAGGCAATCCAAGCCAAGTGGGACCTGGGACTGGATGGCGGAATGGTGATTGCAAATCCGATTCCGGCAGAGTATGCCATGGATCACAATACCATTACTGAGGCCATTGAGTCAGCACTCGCAGAGGCTGAGGAAAAAGGCATCAAGGGTAAGGAATCAACGCCGTTTCTGCTGGGCAAGGTCAAGGAACTCACTGGCGGAAGCAGCTTGGAGTCAAACATTGAACTGGTCTATAACAATGCCCGTGTCGGAACAAAAATTGCCGTTGAGCTGTCAAAGCTTTAGAGTGCAGGAACTGCAGGATTATGAGGTAGTACGCACCGTGTTCTGAATATAAAACATAAAATTTGGCATCATTCATCTACAATCATAGGTGAATGATGCCTTTTTATTGGGCAAAAATCGTTAATAAACATGCAGAATCGAACTGAAAAAATCAAAAAAAATGACTAAAGTTGATTAAAATTCTCTGTTTCCAGTAAAATAATATCAAAATAAATCGTTTTCCTACGATACTCAAACTGTTGAAAATTCTGACTATTAATTAATGTCACCAAGTGACACCGACACTACTTTTGTAAGTGCCCATTTCGGATTTGCTTTTTATGGCGCATAATGATATCACGAATTCGAGTCGTAAATGCTATGCATAGCGGAAAAACGTTTTCAAGGAGGGGGACAAATTGTTACAAACTACTTCCGTAGCAAATCAAAATCAGTCCATGTCTTTTAAGGACAAAGTTCAGAAGTTCGGTCGTGTACTATCAGGCATGGTAATGCCAAACATTGGTGCTTTTATTGCGTGGGGTCTTATTACAGCGTTATTCATACCTACTGGTTGGACGCCTAATGAAAACCTGGCAGCTTTAGTTGGCCCAATGATTACTTACATGCTTCCTTTACTTATCGGTTACACAGCAGGTAAGAACGTAGCTGGCGCACGTGGTGGTGTATTGGGTGCTATCGCAACAATGGGTGTTGTTGTTGGTGCTGATATTCCAATGTTCCTGGGTGCGATGGTAATGGGTCCTATTGGCGGTATTGTTATTAAGAAATTCGACGAAGCAGTCGAAGGTAAAATTCCAAGCGGTTTCGAGATGCTTGTTAACAACTTTTCTGCAGGAATTATCGGTACTATTCTAGCACTTGCAGCTTATCTTGGAATTGGTCCAGTTGTTCTGGGCATTAATAACGTACTGGCTGGCGGCGTTAACGCAATCGTAAACGCAGGTCTGCTGCCACTGGCATCTGTTTTCATTGAACCAGGAAAAATCCTATTCATGAACAACGCAATCAACCATGGTGTTCTAGGTCCTTTGGGAATCGCACAATCAGCAGAGCTTGGAAAATCTGTTTTCTTCCTGCTTGAAGCAAACCCAGGTCCTGGTCTTGGTATCCTGCTTGCTTACTGGATGTTCGGCAAGGGAAATGCAAAGCAATCAGCACCAGGTGCTGTAATAATTCACTTCCTAGGTGGTATTCATGAAATCTACTTCCCATACGTACTCATGAACCCTGCACTTCTTCTAGCGGTTATCGCTGGTGGCGCGAGTGGTGTATTCACATTCTCGCTTCTAGGTGCTGGTCTTGTTGCAACACCATCTCCAGGTTCAATCTTTGCTGTTCTGGCTATGACACCAAAAGGTGGATTCCTACCTGTAATTCTTGGCGTTGTCATTTCAGCGGTAGTATCATTCCTGGTAGCATCAGTCTTTGTAAAGACGGCTAAAGAAGAAGTAACTGAGAATCTGGCTGAAGCACAAGCTAAGGTTAAAGATCTTAAAGGTCTTAAAAAAGGTAAAGTATCTCTGATCATCTTTGCATGTGATGCTGGTATGGGCTCAAGTGCGATGGGTGCCTCTTCACTTAGAGCAAAAATCAAGAATGCTGGACTGGCTATTGAAGTCAAGCACAGTGCTGTTGACAATGTTCCAGAAAATGCAGACATTATTCTGAGTCATGAAAGTTTGACGCCGCGTGCAAGAGCTAAGGCGCCAAATGCTGAGCATATCTCCATTAAAGATTTTGTTAACAACCCAGTTTATGACCAACTGGTTGAAAGACTTAAGTAAGGTATAACTCACAAATCACATACTTCTAATTCCTGATCAGCGTCAATCTTATTCAAGGTTGGCGCTGATTCTCTAGGAGGCAATATTCAGTTTTGTCACTAGTTGATATGGCCAAATATGAACCTCTTTAGTGCATAGATGTGCCGAATATCGGATATAATATAGATGAATATTCAAATATGTCACTAATGTATTTTTAATCGGGGGATTAAAATGGCTGGTCAAATTTCAAAGCGTACCAAACTTATCATTGATTTGCTGGTTCAGCAAAAGGACTTCGTTTCGGGAAGCTGGATTGCAAAGCAGCTTGGCGTCAGTAAACGGACAGTGCTTCGTGAAATGGACGAGGTTGAAAAACAAGTCAGGAAAAATGGCGCAGTACTAGAACGCGTTCCTGGCAAAGGTGTGAAAATTGAATTGCCGCTTGAATCTGCAGGTGAGTTCTTACTACAAATGAACAACACATCAGTGGAAGAACATTTCAATCCAGAAGAAAGACAAAGAAGTCTGATCATTGAGTTGATTGGAAGCAAAGAAATTCAAAAGCTCTATTATTTCGCTTCGAAGTTCAAAATATCAGAGGCAACTGTGAGCAACGACCTTGACCGTATTGAACCATGGCTGAAAAGCAGGAACTTGAAGCTCATTAGAAAGCCGGGCTATGGTGTTCGTGTAGAAGGTCATGAAACGGACATTCGGAAAACGATTGTAGAGTTGGTGTATGACAATTTCAGCAGAGATGAGCTGATGGACTTTCTTAGAAAGCAGTATTCAGATACACCATTCGCTGGACTGCGTACAGATATTAAGAAAAGACTTCTGAATATTATTGGCGACAGTACCCTGCATGGAATCGAGTCTGCCATAGAGAGCTCCGGAATACTTCGGGCATATGCCCTTGCAGACAATGCCTATGTGGCACTGGTGGTTCATTTATCTCTTGCGGTTCAGCGTATTCTGGCAGGTGAGAAAATTCACTTCGACCCTGTACTCCTTGATGAATTGAAGGAGTCTACGGAATATGGCATGGCTGAGAAGCTTATCAACGTTACATCAGACAACCTGAACATTTCTATCCCAACAGATGAAATAGGCTATGTGACCATGCATCTTCAAGGGGCAAAGTTCAGATCGACCAAGGATAAGGATGCATCATTCAGGATTCACGACTATGAGATCATCCATCTGGCAGAACAGCTGGTACAGATTGTTGAACGTAAGGCAGGCATGATTCTCAGTGATAACAAGCGACTTCTCACAGACCTTGTCAATCATATGGGGCCGGCACTTACAAGAATTCGAATGGGTATGATTATCCGAAATCCCCTGCTTGAGCAGATCAAAACACAGTATAGGACATATTACAAGTGGACGGAAGAAGCAGTCGCATATATTGAAGAAAGACTTGGAAACAAGATCCCAGAAGATGAAATCGGATACCTGACCATGCATTTTGGTGCTGCGATAGAATCTTCCATTAAAAGAAGAGATCTTGTATGGCGCGTCATTATTGCGTGCAGTACGGGAATCGGCTCCTCAAAGCTTCTGGAATCGAGAGTCGGAAAGCTCTATAAAAACATAAAAATTGTTTCAGTGCGGTCAACGCTAAGTATTGAAAAGGCAATTCAGGATGAAGATGTGGATTTTGTCATTTCGACAGTACGGCTGAAACAGACACTGGTTCCCACCGTGGTTGTCAGTCCTCTGCTTTTGGATGAAGACGCCAAAAGAATTGAGGAAATGCTATCAGCCATCAAGCCCAAGCATGATCAGAAGACAGATGGGAAAGAACAGGGTTTAATATCGATTCTGGCGCAGCTCAACATGTTTTCAGCTGCGGGAGAATCTGTTTTACAGCATTATTTTCACACTTCAACAAGTGGCGTATCGGAAGAACAGATTATAGAAGATGCTGCTTCAATCATAAAGACTACGGACAGAAACCAGCTTGTTAGAGACTTGAAAAAACGTGAAGACTTAGGACGGACACCAATCGGAAATGAAGGCATACTATTACACTGTCGAACCAAGGCTGTCGACTTTGAACAGTTCGGATTCCTGAGAGTGGAAAGCACGGGCCTGGGACTGTCCTATGTGGTCGTCATGGTTGTTCCGGAAAAGGTTTCTGAGGTTTCCAGAAGTCTTCTTGGAACACTCACACAAAAGGTTGTTGAATTGGATAATTGGGTGCAAGAGGTAAAGGAAGGCAGCTTCGAAAAATCATATGCTACCCTCGAGCAAATTATAAGCGAAGAGCTTAAGGCAATGCTACAAATTTTGGAGGATACAAATGAGTAATCAAAATGGCGTTCAACAAAAAATTCAAAAGTTTGGTCGTGTTATGAGTGGCATGGTAATGCCAAACATTGGTGCATTTATTGCATGGGGTCTTATTACTGCAATGTTCATTCCTACAGGGTGGACACCAAATGAAAATTTGTCGGCACTGGTAGGTCCGATGATTACCTATCTTCTGCCAATGCTGATCGGTTATACCGGCGGTAACACATTCGGTGGTGCACGCGGTGGTGTAATCGGTGCGATTGCAACGATGGGTGTCATTATCGGTTCTGATATTCCCATGTTCCTTGGCGCAATGATCATGGGCCCACTCGGTGGCGCTGTTATCAGAAAATTTGATGACGCAATAGAAGGCAAAGTTCCAAGTGGATTTGAGATGCTTGTGAACAATTTCTCTGCTGGCATCATCGGTACAATTCTGGCTCTTGCAGCTTATCTGGGCATCGGTCCAGTCGTACTTGCACTGAACAATGTGCTGTCAGCAGGCGTTAACGCAATTGTAAATGCAGGGCTTCTGCCGCTTGCATCTATGTTTATCGAACCAGGAAAGATTCTTTTCCTCAACAATGCTATGAACCACGGTATTCTTGGACCTCTCGGAATCGCAGAATCTGCACAAACAGGCAAGTCTATTTTCTTCCTGCTTGAGACAAACCCAGGTCCTGGTCTAGGTATCCTTCTTGCCTACATGCTGTTTGGCAAGGGAACTGCAAAGCAATCTGCGCCAGGTGCAGTGATCATTCACTTCCTAGGCGGAATTCATGAAATCTACTTTCCGTATGTGCTGATGAATCCGGTGCTGGTTTTAGCTGTAATCGCCGGCGGTATCAGTGGTGTGTTCACATTCTCCCTGCTTGGAGCAGGTCTTGTTGCAACACCATCTCCAGGATCAATTTTCGCCTTGATTGCAATGACACCAAAAGGAAATCTTTTGAGCGTGCTTGCAGGCGTGGCGGTATCGGCTACGGTCAGCTGCTTGGTTGCAATGGTGATTATCAAGTTCAGCGCTGAAAAGAATGATTCTCTTGACGAAGCACAGGAAGCCACAAAGGCAATGAAGGCTCAAAGCAAGGGCCAAAGTGAAAAGATTGCAGAAGCAGCTCCAGCTGAGCCTGTGGCACTTGACGGAAAAAAAGTGGATATGATCGTATTTGCCTGTGATGCAGGTATGGGGTCAAGCGCAATGGGCGCTACGGCATTCTCTAAAAAGCTTAAGGCTGCCGGCAAGGATATTCCGGTAAAATACTATCCGGTGGATGAGGTGCCTGCAGGTGCGGACGTTGTTGTAACAAACATCAGTCTGACAGGTCGAGCGCGTTCTAGAAGACCTGAAGCAGTTCACGTTTCAATCAAGGACTTCTTCAATGATCCAGCGTTGGACCAACTTCTTGAAGCCCTATCTGGAAATGGAAATGTGGTTGAAGAAGAAATGACAGCAGCTATGGATGTTCTCATGCTCAACGCAGTAGAAGTTGGTGTGAAATCAGAATCCAAGGAAGATGCAATCAAGAGAGCTGGACGACGCCTTGTTGAGCTGGGCTATGCAGATGAAGCTTATGTCAGCGGCATGCTAAAGCGTGAAGAGGTGACAACGACCTATATAGGTTCGAATGTGGCTATTCCCCATGGAACCAATGATACAAAATCACATGTGAAGCAAACGGGTCTGGTTATACTTCAGTATCCTGACGGTGTGGATTTTGGCGATGGAAACGTGGCGAATCTGGTAATCGGCATTGCTGCAATCGGCGACGAACACATGATGATTCTTGCAAACATTGCAGAATCCATTGGCAATGAAGAGGTTCTTGAAACGCTGAAAGCAACAAAAGATCCAGCAGTGATCTATAACCAGTTCTCAAATATTGGATAGGAGAAACATATGATTATAACACTGACAATGAATCCTGCGATTGATAAAACAGTTGTTATTGAAAACTTTGGTATTGATAAAGTGAATAGAATTGCTAAATCCAGACTCGACGCTGCCGGCAAGGGAATCAATGTCTCTAAAGTTGTACGCGAACTGGGTGGAAGAACCAAGACAATCGCCTTTCTTGGGGGCGCCAGTGGTGAGTTCATAAAGTCTGAGCTGGAAAAAGAAAGAATAAGCATTGTAGATGTGCAAATTGAGGGAGAGACACGTACCAATCTTAAAATTGTCGATCCTGCAACCCAGGCGTACACGGACATTAACGATTCTGGTTCTGCGGTAAATGACGAACAGCTTGACGTTTTCGAAAAGAAGCTGATGAACTATGTCAGCAGCCAGAGCGTGGTTGTTTTTACAGGCAGTGTCCCACCGGGGATTTCTAAAGATATCTACAAAACACTGATTGAACGTGTTCAGGCCATTGGAGCGACAGCGGTGCTAGACGCGGATGGCGAGCTCTTGCAGCATGGCGTGAAAGCCGGTCCTAAAATCGTCAAGCCAAACATTGACGAACTTGAACGCTACGCTGGACGCAGCCTTGCAAGTGAAGCTGAAATCATTGATGTTGCTAAGGAACTGATTGAATATGGTTCTGAGCTGATTGCCGTTTCGCTTGGAAAAGACGGTGCCCTATTTGTAACGAAGGAAAAGACCTACAAGGCACACGGTCTCAAGGTTGATGTGAAAGGGACCGTTGGCGCGGGCGATTCAATGCTGGGCGCAATTTGCTACGGGATTGACAAGAATCTTCCTTTTGAGGAAATCATGTGTCTGGGCATCGGCGCATCCGCTGCAAAAGTATGTATGGAAGGGACTCAGCCACCAAAGCTGAATCAAGTATATGATTTGTCTAAACAAGTGAACTATGAGGAACTCTAGGAGGATACCATGTTAGTAAAAGGCGTTAGAATGCACGGACCGCTTAAGGTCTCAATGGATGAATTCGAAATTCCAGAAATCAAGGATGACGAGATTCTGGCATCGGTTGTAACAAACAGCCTGTGCATGTCAACATATAAAGCAGCAAAGCTGGGCGAAGGCCACAGACGTGTTCCAAACAATATTTCAACAAATCCAATCATTACAGGTCATGAGTTTGCCGGTGAAATCGTCAAGGTCGGAAAAAAATGGGCTGACCAGTTCAAACCTGGCGACAAGTACGCAATCCAGCCTGCACTCAACTGGCAGGGTAAACCGGATTCTCCAGGCTACTCTTACGAGTTCTTTGGCGGAAACATGACATACACAGTCATCCCCAACGAAGTTATGGAACTGGGTTGTCTTCTGAAATACGATGGTGAAGGCTTCTTCAATGCATCGCTTGCTGAGCCTATGTCTTGTATCATTGGCGCCTACAATGCACAGTATCATAGGGAGTTCGGCGTGTACCAGCATAAAATGGGTATCGAAGATGGCGGCAACCTTGCCATTCTAGCAGGGACTGGTCCGATGGGACTTGGCGCGATCGATTACATTATCAATAACGACAAGCGTCCTAAGAAACTGGCTGTTGTTGATATCAATCAGGAAAGACTTACACGTGCTGCGGAAATCATTTCGCCTGAAGAAGCAGCTGAAAAGGGTGTGGAACTGATCTATGTCGACGGTTCTGAAGTGGATACCTATGAGGCCCTAATGGCGTTCACAGACCAGGAAGGCTATGATGATGTATTCGTTTACGCACCTGTGAAGCCGCTACTTGAAACAGCAGACAGACTTTTGCGTTTTGACGGCTGCCTGAACTTCTTTGCGGGTCCGACAGACGAGACTTTCAGCGCTGAGTTCAACTACTACAACGTGCATTACAAGCAAACGCACATTGTTGGTACGACAGGCGGAAACACTGATGATATGATAGAGTCACTTGATAAGACGGCGCAAAAGCTAATCAATCCTGCAGTTATGGTTACGCATATCGGCGGCCTGAACTCTGCAGCAGATGCCATCGTGAATATGCCGAATCTGACAGGCGGCAAAAAATTGATTTATACGACAATCGATATGCCACTGACAGCAATAGATGATTTTGCAAAACTTGGAGAAACAGAACCTATATACAAAGCGCTTGCAGAAATTGTTGCCAAAACAAGCGGTCTATGGAATCTTGAAGCTGAAAACTATCTGCTCGAGAATATGAAGCGTATTTAAGGAGAATGAAAAATGGTAAAAAGAACAGTTAAAGTAGGAAACGGTCATGGAATCCACGCAAGACCAGCGAGTCTGATTACTAAGTCTGCTACAAAATACAAATCAAAAGTCGAAATGGTTTATGGCACAAAGACAATTGACTGCAAGAGCGTCATAGGCGTTCTTAGCCTTGGTGCCAAAGGCGGTACGGAGCTTGTCCTTCAAGCTGATGGCCCAGATGCAGACGCTGCGGTTAATGAGATTCAGCAGCTGTTTGAAAGCAACTTTGGCGAGTAGGTGATATTTTGAGTGGGCAAGTTGTTCAAACGGGTATAGCAATAGGTCGAGTGAGATGGGTAGCTGAACTCGGTCAAGTCGGTGTGGTGAAAGCTGAAAATCCAGCTTTTGAACTTGAAAGCTTGAGAGATGCTGTCAGTACTGCGCAGCGTCAGCTTGAAAAGTTAAAAGAAAAAACTGAGGCTGAAGCTGAGATATTCGAAGCGCATCTGATGATGTTGAGCGACCCAAGCATCCTAGATCCGATTAAGGACCTCATTCAGGAGGAGTCACGTACGGCGCTTTCAGCTAGTGAGAGTGTGTATGATCAGACAATCTCCATGTTTGAATCGCTTGATGATGCATATTTAAAGCAAAGAGCACTGGATGTTCGAGATATAAAGAAAAGGGTTATGGGAATTCTGTCTGGTGATCTGAAGGCTGAAGCCAATGCAGACAGCGATGATAAGATCATTCTTGTAGCCGAAGAGATTACGCCGTCTGACACGCTTGAGGTCGAGCGAAAAAAGTTGGCTGGTATGCTTATGATGACAGGTGGCGAGACATCGCATACCGCAATTCTTGCGCAGTCCCTGAGTATCCCTGCGATAGTCGGCTGCGGTCAAGGACTGAATGCACTTGAAGAAGGCGATATGATTGTCATTGATGGTATGGAGGGCAAAATTATTTCCAGACCATCTGAGGCGGTCATTGCTGAATATGAAGAGAAGAAGGCGGCATATGAGGCAGAGCGTGATGCGCTTCGCGCGTTTGTCGGTATGCCGTCATCGACTCAATCAGGCAGAACTGTGGAAATTGCGGCGAACATAGCCGGTCCAGAAGATATAGAAGCAGTACTGCTTAACGATGCTGAAGGTGTTGGCCTCTTCCGTACCGAGTTCATCTATATGAACAGGACGGAGCCGCCGACAGAGGAAGATCAGATAGCAATCTACACAAAAATCCTCAAAGGACTTGGAGACAAGCCTGTCATATTCAGAACCATGGATATTGGGGGAGATAAGGAAGTCAGCTATCTGAACATTGGAAACGAAGCCAATCCCTTCCTGGGTTACCGTGCTATCAGATATTGCCTGAGGGAACCTGAAATATTCAAAACACAAATTTCAGCAATCCTCCAGGCGGCGGTCCATGGAAATGCGAAAATCATGTTCCCAATGATATCTTCTGTAAAGGAGTTCCTAAAGGCTAAGGCATTTGTTGAAGAGGTGAAGGAAGCATTAGAGGCTGCCGGTAAGGCATTTGCAGATGATGTCGCCCTGGGCATCATGGTTGAGATTCCTTCCGCTGCAATTCTTGCAGATACATTTGCAGATCATGTGGACTTTTTCAGTATCGGCACGAACGACCTGACACAGTATACGCTGGCTGTAGACAGACAAAACAGCGAAATTGCCGATTTGTATGATTACATGCACCCGGCAGTGCTCAGTCTTGTTGAGCGCGTTGTGAAGACAGGCCGTGAGAAAGGCGTTTGGGTAGGCATGTGCGGTAATGCAGCTGCTGACCCACGAATGATTGAAAAACTTATGGCGTGGGGGATTGATGAGATATCTATGTCGCCTACAAAAGTTCTTGAATCACGTAAATTTGTTAGATCCTTGGCTTAACGATAATAAATATGGCATGAGAAAGTCCCAAAGGCATCCTATTCTGCCTTGGGGCTTTTTCATTGCAGGGGCAAAGACATCTGTGTAAATGTTTTACGATTATGCAAAACTTTTGCCCCTTCTATAACAAAACCTTAACCTAAGGTTCATACTTTTGTAATGGCATAACAATAGGGGATTTGTTAATATATCAGTGTTGAGTGTTGCAAAAAACATAAGCTTGAAAAGATTATTTAATTCCCCCTTTATCATAATTCAAGCCCCTTAAAACGTCGTGCCCGAGCACGGCGTTTCTTTTCGTGAAAAGGCAAAGAAATGCAAAAACTTGAAGGGAAGCCCTCCATTTGTGCGAGCACAAAATGGAGGGCTTCCCTTCAAGTTTTTATATGGCGCGACTAGCGACATGAGCAATCGCAGATTGCTCAGTTCGGTCCAATGGTTCATTAATGAAAATAACAAGAACTGACTAGCGACATGAGCAATCGCAGCCCTAGCCAAATACAAGCTTCAAGTAATGACAGTACTCCTCGTAAATCGCCAGTCCTGTCAGTTCCCGCAGGGCGCGGCACATCTCAGTGCTGTACCACATCTGCTCCTCGTAGCCTGCATTGAATTTGTCCCAAAGGGCATCGCCCATGGTCTCAAGATTCCTGTAAATACTTCTGATATTGCTGAGCTTGTCGGCAAGAATGATGAGCTTGGTATCATAATCGGCCTTGTTCTCGACATAATCCAGCATGTATTCCTTTCGCGTTTTCCACGACAGGCTTTTGTCAGGCTCTGAGCAGCCCTTTACAAGTCTGGAAACATTCCTTCCGAACTGCATCTCAATATCCTCGAGGGTCACTTCCGTATCCTCCACAGTATCGTGAAGAATCCCTGCAATAACAATATCATCGCTGACATTGAGCTTGAGCAGAATCATCCCCACTTCAATAGGATGCGCGGCATAAATATCTCCATCCAGTTTTCTCACTTGCTTGTCATGTGCATTCAGTGCCATTTGTATTGCTTCATAGAGTCTCATATCATCACATCCTTAAGGTGCAGTTTCATATGGTATATATGCCCAAATACATGGGAAACTACCATAAATGTGTGCCAGCGTTTGTGTTAGATGGGTCTGAAAAGGGTATATGCACCATGGAGGGAAAAAATCCCTATTAGACAGTTTATTATGGAGGTGGCACATGAAAACAATAGATCAAAAAACAGTAGAAACCATAAGACTTCTCGCTGCAGATGGTGTTCAGAAGGCAAACTCCGGGCATCCGGGACTGCCCCTTGGCGCAGCGCCGATGGCCTATGTGCTCTGGAAGAACTTTTTGAAGGGCAGTGCGACAGATCCGACATGGGAGAATCGGGACAGGTTCGTCCTTTCTGCCGGTCATGGGTCCATGCTGATTTATACATTGCTGCATCTGTTCGGATATGATGTAAAGATGGATGATTTAAAGCAGTTCCGTCAGCTGGGTTCCATTACACCGGGGCATCCCGAGTATGGTATGACCGCAGGTGTTGAGATGACCACAGGACCGCTGGGGCAAGGTATTTCAACTGCAGTGGGCATGGCAATTGCAGAAAGGCATTTGGCCGCAGTTTTCAATAAAACGGAGCACCGCATTGTCGATCACTACACCTACGTCATAGCTGGTGACGGTGACCTCATGGAAGGTGTTGCAAGTGAAGCGAGCTCTCTAGCTGGTCATTTGAAGCTCGGCAAGCTGATTGTACTCTATGATGACAATGGGATCACCATAGACGGCGGTACGGACCGGTCTTTTACTGAAGATGTAGGCATGCGTTTCAAAGCCTATGGCTGGGATGTCATGACGGTTCATGACGGCAATGACCTGGACGGCATTTACAGTGCCATTGAGAAGGCGCGTATTGATACAACAAAACCAACCCTTATCAAGGTGAAGAATGTCATCGGGTACGGCAGTCCTAACAAGGCAGGCACATCAGGTGTACATGGCGCACCGCTGGGTAAGGATGAAATTGAAATGATGAAGGAGCTTATGGGTTGGGACCCAGAAGAGAGCTTTGTCGTACCAGATGATGTGACAGACCATATGAAATCAGTGACTGACAAACGGGAAATTGACCGCTTCGTATGGGAAGAAAAGCTGGAATCCTATTTTGAGCAGTATCCGGAAATGAAGAAAAAATGGGAAGTCTGGCATGAGTACGAAATGCCGGAATCCCTGCTGAAGCATCCCAACCTTTGGGAACTCTTTAAGGAAAAAGAAGCGACCCGCGTCAGCGGCGGAAGAATGATTAATATTGTCAAGGAACACGTGCCGAACCTTATCGGAGGCTCTGCTGACCTGAATGAATCCACCAAGACTTACTTGAAAGGCTATGGAGATTTCGACTGGGATACACCAGAGGGATCAAATATATTCTTTGGCGTTCGGGAGCATGCTATGGGCGCGATCATGAATGGCATTTCACTGCATGGCGGTCTCAGAGCATTCGGGTCAACATTCCTTGTTTTCTCTGATTATATGAAGCCATCAATACGTCTTGCAGCTCTTATGGGTCAACCAGTAGTCTATGTCTTCACCCATGACAGCATTGGCGTTGGGGAAGACGGACCAACACATCAGCCAATTGAACACGTCATGATGCTGCGCAGCATACCTAACCTCCATGTCTTCAGACCTGGTGACAGCAAAGAGACAGCGGTGGCTTGGATAGAAGCCCTTAGAAGGAGTCAGGGACCGTCGGCCATTATTTTGACCAGACAGGCGCTCCCACCTCAGGAAGGGGTTCACAGAGGCGCACACCATGGTGCATATACCCTGCTCAAGGAAGATGGAGACCATCCTGAAGTGATTCTGATGGCTTCAGGATCAGAAGTTTCACTTGCTGTTCAGGCAGCTAAGCTTCTGAAAAGCTCAGGGGTAGATACACGCGTGGTCAGCATGCTGTGCATGGATCAGTTCGATGAACAGACTGAGCTCTACAAAGAAGATGTCCTGCCGCCATCGGTGCGAAACAGGGTGTCCATAGAAGCTGGAATAACAGCGGGATGGGCACGCTATACGGGTCTTGACGGATTGAATATCGGGCTGGACAGGTTCGGTGAGTCAGCGCCTGGTGATACGCTTATGAAGCATTTTGGCTTTGAAGCGGAAAAGATTGCTGAAAAGGTCAAGGCATATCTTTCTGTATAGGGATATGATTTGAAAATTGTCTTTAACAAAGAGGATGGTGTCTTGAGTATAGTGCCATCCTCTTTATTGATTTGAAAGTTAAAAGCAGGCTTTACTCAAGAGTTTTTATAAGTTTGTTGAGGCAGCATGGGTAAAGCTATTGTGTAAAAGTACAGTGGTTTTGTATGAAATTATGTACTAGGGACTATATACCTTGTATAAATATCACAAGAGGTGGGCAATGCGCCGAATGTCGAAAAAAGTCGTTTATCTTTACATCCAAGCAATATGAAGGGCATTGGAATTTAAACAAAAATCCTTTGATGGATATAATTTCATAAGAACTCTTAAAATCTGTATTTATTGGCTGCGTAAACTTGTTAGGCCAATACGTATTTGCTACAATTAATAATAGAAATGAAACAGCATTTTAAAACACCTACTCGGAACAGGGAGGTGGATTTTTTAGTGCTTCCTAATCTATATGTTGTGTTTGTTTAAATTCAACATACTATATATTGTGGGGAGGAAGGTCATGTTAAGCAGAGTAGAAAAGCGCAATGGCAGTGTTGCAGAGTTCGATCGCCTGAAGGTTGAAGAAGCGATTTTCAAAGCACTCGTTGCGACGCATGAGAGCAAATCACGCAAATCGCTCAGGAAACTTGCTGAGGTTGCAACTGACTACACAATTGAGCTTTTGACAGAAAATAAGCTTAAGGGTCAAGTTCCACGTGTGGAGGAAATCCAAGATGGCGTGGAAGATGTTCTTATGAAGATGGGCGAATATGAAACAGCAAAAAAATATATCAAATACAGATACGAGCATAAGCGCATGCGCGAGACCAAAAAGACTGCTATGGATATCATGGGCATTTTCGATGAATATATCGGTCAGAGCGATTGGACGGTAAGAGAGAATTCCAATATGTCCTACAGCCTGCAGGGGCTCAACAATCATGTCATCGCAAAGGCGACAAAAACATTCTGGCTTCACACGGTATACGATGAAAGCATCCGAGATAGCCATGAGAACGGTGATTTACATATACATGACCTGGGTCTTCTATCGACATACTGTTGCGGCTGGAGTCTGGAAGATTTGCTCATGACGGGTTTTGCAGGTGTTGCAGGAAAGATTGAATCTTCCCCTGCCAGACACTTCGAGGCTGCGCTCATGCAGCTGGTCAATTTCATTTATACCCTACAGGGAGAGGCTGCTGGTGCACAGGCTGTTTCTAACTTCGACACACTCCTGGCTCCGTTTGTGCATTTTGACAATCTTGATTACGCCAAAGTGAAACAGATCATGCAGACCTTTGTTTTCAATATGAATATCGCGACGCGAGTGGGCTTCCAAACGCCATTTTTCAACATTACCATGGACAAGGAAGTACCTGGCACACACCGGGAACTGCCAATCATCATAGGTGGAAAGCGTCATTTCGACCATACATATAAAGAGTTTCAGAAAGAAATGGACATGATCAACAAGGCTTTCTGTGAGGTCATGATGGAGGGGGATGCACGCGGCAGAGTCTTTACATTCCCAATTCCTACTTATAACATTACTGAAGATTGGGACTGGAACAGTGATGTGACCAACAAAATCATGGAAATGACAGGTAAGTTCGGCATACCGTATTTCAGTAATTTCGTCAACTCAGACCTTGATCCTGAAGATGTAAGGTCCATGTGCTGCAGACTAAGACTGGACAATACAGAGCTCAGAAGACGGGGCGGCGGTCTGTTTGGGGCAAATCCAAAAACAGGATCAATTGGCGTTGTAACCATTAACCTGGCAAGAATGGGATATACTTCTGAAACACTGGAGTCACTGTTCGACAAGCTTGAGCGCCTGATGGAAATCGCAAAGAATTCCCTTGAAATCAAGCGCAAGATTCTTGAGGAAAATATGATGCGTGGACTGTATCCGTACTCAAAGCATTATCTTCAGGACGTATATGAAGCAAATGGCGAGTACTGGCACAATCATTTTGCGACAATTGGGCCAAATGGTCTGAATGAGTGCATCATCAACTTTACAAAGGGCACTGAAGACATAACAACACCAGCTGGAAAAGAATTTGCTGAAGAGGTTTTGGATTTCATGAATGAAGTCCTCATCAGATTCCAAGAGGAAACAGGTCATCTGTACAATCTGGAGGCGAGTCCAGCAGAAGGCACGGCACATCGGTTTGCCAAACTGGATCTTGATAGATATCCTGAAATCGCAGTATCGGGTGAAGCGTCTCCTTATTACACAAACAGCTCCCAGCTTCCCGTTGGATTTACAGAGGATATATTCGATGCTCTAGACCATCAGGACAGCCTTCAGGTTAAATATACTGGAGGAACGGTCTTCCACGGCTTCATACCGGAGCGTATTGATAATATCGAAACGCTGAAGAAGCTGATTCAGAGCATCAGCAAGGGTTACAGACTGCCTTACTTTACAATAACACCTACATTCAGTATTTGTCCGGTGCATAAGTACATTGCCGGCGAAGAGCCAATATGTCCTGAGTGCGGTGCGCAGACAGAGGTTTGGACGCGTGTTGTTGGATACCATAGACCGGTTCAAAACTGGAATGATGGCAAACAGGCTGAGTTTAACGACCGCTTGGAATTTGAGGTCTGTTCGTAAATAATTCTATGGAAATATACAGAAAAATACAATAAAATGTAAATGAATCGGGGACTTTCATGGGTGACACTTATAATACTTCAGTTTAGGTAGGTGCATCGGGGAAGTCCCTTTTATATTAGGAAAAAGTCAGTGTAATTATATGGAGGCAACAATGCAAATCAAGGGATTTCAGAAGACAACGTTCATCGATTATCCAGGAAAGGTTGCGTCGCTCGTGTTTACCGGGGGATGCAATTTCAGGTGCCCCTATTGTCATAACGGCGGTCTTGTTCTAACGCCGAACAAGTATCCAACCGTTATGAAAGATACTGTACTCAGCCATCTTGAAAAGAGAAAAAATGTCATTGAAGGGCTCGTTATAACTGGGGGAGAGCCAACACTGTCAGATGGTCTGGAAGCATTTGTAAGAAGTGTTAAGGAAATCGGAATTTCTGTAAAGCTCGATACCAATGGAACCAATCCGGACCTTTTAAAACGACTGATAGATGAAAATCTGCTCGACTATATCGCAATGGATATTAAGCACGCTTTTAGGGCATATGAAACCATAATCGGTGTTCGAGATTTTGATATTGATAAAATCAAAACATCTGTTCATCACATCATTCATTCTGGAGTAGGGCACGAGTTTAGAACAACTGTCATTAAAGGGGTACATGACAGGGCGGCAATTGATGAAATCGCCCGTTCGATTGAGGGTTCAAATGCTTTTGTACTTCAGCAGTATATCAAGACCGATGGGGAAATCATGCCCAATACATTTCAGACATATTTTATGGAAGAACTTGAAGAAATCATGGGTGAGATCCAAGCAAAATATGCAATTGAAAAATGTTCAGTCAGAGGAAAGTATTAGGGCTTGAACATTTATTAATTGGGTATGATAAATAAGTATCGATTATCGCACAAAATGTAAATATACAGACAATTTTGTTAAAATGTTGTAAGTGTGGGAACGCTTAGCTAAGTTAATTTAGACAAATAGGAGTATGTCAAAAGCAGGTTATAAGAAAAGACTATGGAAAGGACTTAAAAGTCTAAAGCAAACAAGGGGGTTGTGAATGATGAGAATGAAAGTACGCTCATTTATTGTGTCAGTGTTGATTTTGACACTGATAGTAGCGAGTATACCGATGTCGGCGCCAGCATATGCAGGGGATATCGAAATCGTGGGAGAGTTCGTAGCTGACACGATTTATGATGTATCAGTGGAGTATTCCCCAGAAACGAATCAATATTTATTAGCTGTTTTGCAGACTGATGCAGATTGTATTATGTCACTTGGAGCACAGGTTTTAGATTACTCTGGAAATCCGGTTGGCAATGAGATTCTGATAGATTCAGGGATTAACTCAGATGAATCTATAGACATTGCCTATGACAGTACCGCCGATACATATTTTATTACATGGATAGACTATGATGTAGAGATTGGATCTACGGTTAAGGGAACTATACTTGGTTCAAACGGGACCACTATAATGGGAAGCCAAGTGATTTCGCAGTCTTATGATTACACAGAAACTTTTCTCAACGCCAAGGTTGAATACAATGCTTATAGTGAAATGTTCAATGTGATTTATAGGGTTGTTTCTGAAATGGGCAGTTACTATGCAGGGGTTGAAGTTGCTTCAGATTATCTTTCGGAAAGTCCTTTTATTATTGAAGTCCAAGGAAAACTGCATGATCTAGCCTACAATTACACGACTGAAGAAATCGATCTTGTATATGAAGAAGGTAGCACAAATATCAGCCATGTGTCCGTTGCTTCGGGGGGAGCAATCAGTGCTTCCACAGTTCTTTCAGAGAACTCGCCGATATCTGCCTATCCGGCTGTTGCATCAAATAATGCTCTAGATTCTTATGTAGTTTGGCATGAGTATAATAGTGGGGACGAATCAGATAACCTCATTGGTCAAACCGGTGGAGATCCTCTGACAGATATGGTGCTTTATACGCCATCAAGTGAGTCAATCACAGATCTTGGGCTTCTTGCTGGAGTGGATACGCAAACAGAAATGGGCTATCGAGTGGCATACTGGCAGACAAATACCGGTGTGGATGAGGAGGATGATTATGATATTGATGGAATCCTCATAGATGGCAACGGCGATCCATTAAGTTCTGTCTTTGCAATCACAAGCGGGACAGATAATTATACGAAGCCGGATGCTGCATACAATTCAGTTGATGGTACGATTCTTTTTGTCTATATTTCAGAAGCTGCAGATGGGCTAAGTTCTGATATTGGATTTGCATTTTTAGATAAAAACGAGGTTGAGGGTTCCTATGCAGGCCAGCTGAATTTTGACTTTTCCGACTATCCGGATGGCTATGAAGGGATTGAAGGTGAATCAGTTGAAATAACAGTTACCCGCGATGGTGGAACCAGTGGAGTAGTTACTGTTGATTTTACAGCGAGTGTGAACACAGAATCCACTAATTATGCATCCTCAAATGATTTTGATGAAATAAGTACAAAATTGACATTTTCGGATGGCGACGATACACCACAGGTCATAACGATTCCATTAACTGATGATTTGGAAGTGGAAATGGATGAGGTCTTTAGTATTAGTTTGAGCAATCCTACTGGCGGCGTTGAACTTGGGGCAAATAACGCTGAACAGATTAATGATCAAGTTGTAATTTGGGACAATGATGTTGAATTCTCATTTGAAAAAACATGTGATTCAATTGCTGAAGGTGATATTGCCTCTATAAATCTAATACGGAAATCTTATTCGGATGACATTATGAACACAGCTCAAGATGTGAAAGTAGTAATTACTACAGGAACAGCTTTAGATGTAGACTTGGACATATCGGAATATATTCAGACGATTCATTTTGCAAGTGGAGAAACATCCAATCCAGTATCGGTATCAACATATGATGACTCGATTGTTGAAAGTGATGAAATATTCACGATGACAATTGATAGTGTGCCGCTGGACGCGATAATTGGAGAAAGTGATAGTGCTGAAATAACAATCGTTGATAATGATACTGAAAGTGCTGGAATACTGAATTTGTGCAGCAGTTCCTATAGCATATATGAAAATGATGAAACAGGAATAGCGCCTATTATGATTCTAAGAACCGGTGGGACGTCTGGTGATATCAGTGTGGATCTGACTGTGACACCAGTTACGGCAACTGAAGCAGATATTGATTTCACACCGCTTACACAAACTGTTTATTTTGCGGATGGAAAAACCAATGAAACAGTCTATATACCTATAATTGATGATACATCAGTAGAGGGAACTGAGACGATAGAACTTGTCATAAGTGAAGCTACGAGTGGTGCAGCAATCGGTACAACAGATACAGCTGAACTCATAATCTATGATGATGATTATGATCAGCCAATTGTCAATTGGTCATCGAGTTCATACACTGTAGCAGAAGGCCAGAAAACCAAGTTGACTGTGGTGCCAACATTTGATGCCAGTGGAAAGTATGATCCGAGTGGCTATTACTTCGTTGAATTTGAGGTGACTCCAGATACAGCCACTGCAGAAGATTACAGTGTGATAATGGATCAGAATATTTTGTATGACGAGTATAGTGGCTTATATACAGTAGAAATCACTGATGAGACGCAATCAGTTGATGTCTACATATTAGCGGAAAATGACAGCGTAGTTGAAGGTCTGCACGAGTTTGAAGTAAGCCTAATTGATAATGATGATGTGGACTTGGGCGAAATCCCGACTACAACAGTAACAATTGAAGACACAGATCAATACGATCAGCCGGTTGTCAATTGGTCATCGAGCTCATACACTGTAACAGAAGGCCAGGAAACCAAGTTGACTGTGGTGCCAACATTTGATGCCAGTGGAAAGTATGATCCGAGTGGCTATTACTTCGTTGAATTTGAGGTGACTCCAGATACAGCCACTGCAGAAGATTACAGTGTGATAATGGATCAGAATATTTTGTATGACGAGTATAGTGGCTTATATACAGTAGAAATCACTGATGAGACGCAATCAGTTGATGTCTACATATTAGCGGAAAATGACAGCGTAGTTGAAGGTCTGCACGAGTTTGAAGTAAGCCTAATTGATAATGATGATGTGGACTTGGGCGAAATCCCGACTACAACAGTAACAATTGAAGACACAGATCAATACGATCAGCCGGTTGTCAATTGGTCATCGAGTTCATACACTGTAACAGAAGGCCAGGAAACCAAGTTGACTGTGGTGCCAACATTTGATGCCAGTGGACAGTATGATTCGAGTGGCTACTACTTAATAGAATTTGAGGTGAGCTCAGATACTGCTACTGCAGAAGATTACAGCGTGATAACAGGTCAGGATATTTGGTATGACGAGTATAGTGGCCTATACACAGCAGAAATCACTGGTGAGACGAAATCGGTCTCTGTCAATATCTTAGCGGAAAATGACAATCTTGTTGAAGGCCTTCATGAGTTTAAATTAACCCTAATTGATAATGATGATGTGGATTTGGGCGAAATCCAGACTACAACAGTAACAATTGAAGACACAGATCAATACGATCAGCCGGTTGTCAATTGGTCATCGGGTACGTATTTTGTAACTGAAGGTCAGGAAGTCACTGCAGAAGTGGAAGTAGTACTTGATGATAGCGCACAATATGATCCAAGTGGATCTTATTTCGCTATGTTCAAGATTGAATCAGGCACAGCAACAACAGACGATTATAGTATATCAACTGACCAGAATATTGATTATGATGAAGAAACAGGTGTTTACAAGATAGAAGTGAACATGGATGAGGATACGCATACATTTGATATTGTCATATCAACCGATGATGACAATCTTGTTGAAGGTGCACATGATTTTAATATAACTTTACTTGCGAATGACGATATAGGACTAGGAGAAATACAGACTGCAACGGTGACAATTGAAGACAATGACGAATATGATCAGCCAGTCATCAATTGGTCTTCAAATGCATATAGTGTTATTGAGGGTCAAGAATCCACTATTACAGTAAACTACACACTTGCAGAAAGCGGACAGTACAATCCTAATGGTTACTATCTTGTTGAGTTTGAAGTGACGCCAAACACGGCAACGGCAGATGATTTCAGTATTGAAATGGGTCAGGACATATGGTACGAAGAGTACGCGGATGTCTATATGACAGAACTGAGTGCGGAGAAGGACAGTCTTGATATTGTCGTTTCAACGGTGGATGACAGCCTGATTGAAGGCTCGCATAGCTTCACAGTTACACTGGTGGATAACTCGGAGGTTGATTTAGGCACAATACCAACTGCAACCATTACCATTGTTGATAATGATAAGAGTTCAAGCAGCAGTAGCAGTGACAGAAATACAAGCTCATCAAATACAACAAATAACACAACTGACAATACTGCAGACGATGCAGACACACCTGCTGATGACACACCAACTGCAGATGATGCAACGGGCGCTGTTGATACAGCAG
Organism: uncultured Acidaminobacter sp.; assembly: GCA_963678925.1. Lineage (GTDB taxonomy): Bacteria > Bacillota > Clostridia > Peptostreptococcales > Acidaminobacteraceae. The sequence continues at coordinate 2,845,254 of OY787533.1, forward strand.
CAAGTGATGAAGAGGTTTCAACTGCGAATACAGTCAAGGACCTCACGACTGCAGTGACTACGAAAATCACTTCAGAAGAGACAACAACTGAAGAAGCGGATGAAGCCCTAAAGGAAATCGAAGATAATCTCGACAACATTCAAAATGATGAAGTGCTCTCAGAAGCCCTTGACAGTTACATTGGGACTATCGAAACCCTTGGTGACGCGGCTACGCAGGAAACCAAAACGGTTTGGGCAACTGCAAAAATCATCGAAATGAATGCGACTGTATCCAAGGCGCTTCAAAAGATTGAAGACAGTGAGACGCTTATTGCGACGACAACAAAAATGGTCGAGTCACTGAAGACCATTGAAGCAGAAGGCAAAGTCGCCAAGACTGCCGATATGAAAAAGGCTGTTGAAGTCCTTGCAAAGGGTGCCATGAACAAACTGGGTACTGTAAAGACGGCCACAGTCACTCAAGAGGTGGATGGTGTGACGGAAGTCTCCTTTGCCGACGCAGAGCTGGAGACGAAAATTGCCAAGTCAGTTGAAAACATTAATAAGGTCAAAGAGACATTCAATGACTACTATGGTGGAGAGAACATTCGTGGTTTCGGTGTTGAAGTTACTCTCGAAACCGAAAAAACTGCAGATGCTGTAAAAGTCAAAGTGGACCAAAAGACACTGGAGTCTCTTGAAAAAGCAGGTGTCGATACAGTCGGTATTAAAGTAGGTGGTGCAAAACTCCTGCTGGACAAAGACCTGTATCTATCCGGTGGCGCTGCCGCAGGTGAAGTACCGGAAGCAGGTTCTGACACAGGAATCCCAGAGGGTGGAAATCAGCCGGAAGCAGGTACAAGGGCACGAGAACTGTCAATCGATATGAAATTTGACAGTAGAACCAATGGTGCGGGTACTGCAACTGCCAACTTCAGAAAAGGTTACATGGCAGATGTCAATGTATCTGTAGATGGTGAGAAGAAGGAAGTTCTTGAAAAACCGGCACGATTGAGCTTTGACCTTGATGAGTTCGAATTCTTTAACGACACAGCAGGACCATCAAGCCTGTCTGTATACAGACTGAATGAGGAAACAGGTGAATGGAAGCCGGTTGGTGGTGTATATGATCCTGTTACGAACAGTATTTCAACGAGACGTATTTCCTTCAGTCAGTACACGGTCATGCAGTCAAACAAGTCATTTAACGACGTGGAAGACTCATGGGCAAAGAGTGAAATCAATGAACTTCTGAACAAGGGGATTATTGATGAGGAAGTTGCCTTCAATCCTGAAGAGTCTATTACCAGAGAAGAGTTCACGACTTGGGTTACAAGAGCCTATGGTCTGACAAACGAAGACGCTGAAGCGCCGTTCTCAGACATTGCGCAGGACAGCGAGCATTATGTCGAGGTTGCATCTGCCTTCAATGCAGGCATCGTATCTGGAAGCTCGGGTTCATTCAATCCTGACAAGGCGGTGACCAAGGAAGAAATGTCAGCAATCCTGGCAAATGCAATGACGAGTTATGACCAGAAAATGCTGGGTGAAGGCATTGACAGTCAGCTGGCACAGGTAGGTGACGGAGATCTGATTTCCGATTGGGCTGGCGACGATGTGGCACTGCTCATGGAACTGGGCGTTCTGGAACTTGAGGAAGGCAATTTGAATCCGAAAGACACCATGACCAAGGAGCAGGCTGCGGCAATTCTCAAAAAGATTTACGGGTAATATGGTTTATAGAAAATTGCATATCTGTTAAACTTAAGGGGAGCGAGGGATACTTGCTCCCTTTATTAGCATAATAAACATTTTAATAAATAGACCAGAGATGAGGGATAGAATGAAGCGTGTTTTAGTAACAAGAGATATACCTGAGAGCGGGATTGAAATGCTGCAGGAAAAATATGAAGTAGTCGTAAATCGGGCTGACATAGCAATGACACGTGAGCAGATGCTCGAGGAATTTCCCAAGTACGATGGTATAGTGAGCGCCCTGACTGATCAGATCGATGCTGAAATAATTGAGGCTTGTAAAAATGTGAAGATCTTTGCAAACTATGCAGTTGGCTTCAATAACTTCGATGTTGAAGCTGCCAAAGCGCAGGGAATCCTGCTTTCGAACACACCGGATGTACTTTCTGACTCGACCGCTGAAACGGCTTGGTCTCTCTTGTTTGCAGTAAGCAGAAGAATCGTTGAGGCTGACAGGTATGTTCGTGAAGGAAAGTGGAAGAATTTTTCTGCCAAGCTGATGCTGGGGCAGGATGTCCACGGAAAAACTCTGGGAATCATTGGTGCTGGTCGCATTGGCGAACGCTTTGCAGAGAAAGCGCGGGGCTACCATATGCGGATCTTGTACCATAACCGGACGCGCCGTCTTGATTTTGAAAAACGGTTCAACGCCACATATGTTGAGCTTGATGAACTCTACGCAGAAAGTGATTTTATATCACTCCACTGTCCTTTGACAGATGAGACACGTCATCTTCTGGATGCGAATGCGTTCAGAAAAATGAAGTTTTCAGCAATTGTCGTAAACACATCACGTGGTCTTGTCATAGATGAGGCTGCCTTGGTTGAAGCCTTGAAGATGAATGAGATATGGGGTGCAGGTCTCGATGTTTATGAGAATGAGCCTGAAATTCATCCAGACCTCCTTGAAATGGATAATGTTGTCCTGCTTCCGCACATAGGCAGTGCCACTACGGAAACACGTGAGAAGATGAGTCAGATGGCTGCACGGAATATTATAGAAGTGCTTGAAGGCAGAGAGCCTGTAAATCCTGTTTACTAGGGACTGCAAGGCGCCCGAAATGTGAATATCATAAAGCAATAATGTTAATCCGCCGATGCACATTGGCGGATTTATACTGTAGAAAAACTCCAAAATACTGCGTTGCTGGATGTAATCCACTTCAGTCATGTACGCTGAGTACGTTCCTAAAGCGGATTACATCCGCGCCTTGTCTTTCGAAGTTTTCTACAGTATGTCATCTTGTCGACAACCTGAATCCGTCAATTCACATTGGCGGATTTATTTTGTGAATAAGTGGTATATTTATTATAGACAGGTGAGGGGGGAATTCATGAATACCTATGATCTTATTGTGATTGGCGCAGGTTCTGGAGGCTTGTCTGCGGCGTATACCGCAGTGGGGTTTGGAAAGCGCGTTTTGCTTATTGATAAAGAGCTTCCAGGTGGAGAATGCACATGGTCAGGATGTATGCCCAGCAAAGCCTTCATCCATGAAGCAAGTCAGTTTTACAGCGCGAAGAAGCTGGCACCAGGTATTTTGTGTGATACCACACGTGTCATGAATAATGTGCGCAGTGCAATCGCCAGAATCTATGAAGGCGAGTCGCCGAAAAAACTGTCAAGAGACGGGATTGTCTTTAAAACTGGACACGCCAGCCTTGTAGACAGCCATACTGTTAGTTTGGGCAAGGAGCGGTTTCATGGAGCCAAAATCATCATTGCGACGGGATCGAGCCCTAGAAAACTGACGATTGAGGGTATGGATCAAATCAAGTGCCATGATAATACGACCCTGTTCAAGCTGAAAAAGCTGCCACAAAGCATGGTTGTTGTCGGCGGGGGTCCAATAGGTATTGAGATGGCCCAGGCACTCAATCGACTTGGAGTGCATGTGGACCTTGTTGTCAAGCATGACCGGATTCTTCAGAAGGAGGATGAGTCGCACGCCCTGACACTTCAGCAAATTCTTGAAGCAGAAGGACTTGTGATTCATTTGAATGCCCTTCCTGATAAGGTAGGCCCTAGCGGCGATGAGATGGTGATGACAATCAGGCAGGATGGAAAACTGAAAGAACTCAAAGTCGCCGCAGTATTTACTGCAATAGGCCGAGTTCCCAACAGTCGTGGAATGGGGCTTGAAAAGCTCGGTATCCTTGATAAAAGCGGCAGAGTCAACGTCAATGATTTTATGGAAACGCCCATTAAGGGCATATATGCTGTTGGTGATGTGGCAGGTCCCTATCTCTTTTCACACATGGCAAATGCTCAGGCAATTCAAGCAGTGCAAAATGCCTTTCTCCCCATACGAAGAAAAGTGGAGTACAGACATGTTGTATGGACTACCTTTACAGATCCCGAAATCTCTCAAGCGGGATATTTGGAAAGGGATGCCAACGCAGATTATGGCAAGGACATAGGCGTTTTCAAATGTGATTATTCGGAACTGGATAGGGCAGTTGCACAAGGAAATGATACAGGCTCTGTAAAAATTGTAACGGATAGAAAAGGCCGGATTCTTGGAGCTTCTGTTCTTGGAGATAGAAGTGGTGAAATCATTTCAGAAATTCAGGTCCTTAAGACGCTGGGAATTCCACTCCATAAAATTTCGAGAGTGGTACACCCCTATCCGACTTATTCAGAGGTTCTGATCAAGCTTGGAAAAAAAGCTGCTGTTGAGCGGTTGAAAAGCAATCCGCTGGTTAAGCTGCTGAGGAAGTAGGCGCGTATGAGAAAACTGGTAATCGTAATGCTGGGATTTCTGGTCCTGACGGGGCTGGCCATTCATATCAACAATAAGATCCCTGAAAACATCGGACTTGAAGGGACTGTGTTCAAGCCACTGAAGAATACGCCAAATGGCGTAAGCACGCAGGCTGTCGATGCGGATTTTCTAATTGAACCACTGGAAATGGCTGGCGGTCTGGAAAATTCGAGGAATGGACTTTTTGCAGCATTTGAGAAATATGGCGGCTATAAAATCGTAAAGGATGATGGGGCCTATCTTCATGTTATATTTGTGACCGATGGGTTCAGGTTCAAGGACGATGTTGAAATATTTTTTGACACGGAAAGCAATCTGATTCATTATAAATCTCAAAGTCGTTTGGGATATTCGGATATGGGATTGAATCGGGAACGCTATGAGGCAATCAAGACCTACTATTTTGAAGGGATTACAAAGGAATAACTTGACATAATGAGGTGAGAAATGGACAGATTGCTGGAACTGTTTAGAAAATTCCCTGAGATTGAAAGTGAACGTCTGCTGTTTAGAGATATTTTACATAGTGATTCCAATGACTTATTTGAAATCTACAGAAACAGGAAAGCACTTAAATTTCAAGTAATCTCACCCTTCAGATCAATGGCTGAAGTCAAACGCTACGTAGATGTGGTTCACGATGGATATCAGAACCGCTATTTCATCAGATGGGGACTCGTTGAAAAGCAAACAGGTAAACTCATAGGACTCATTTCACTCCATCATTTGGAGCTTTGGAATTACAAAGCAGAAATAGGCTACATGCTCAATGAGGCCTATTGGAATATGGGATATGCGACAGAGGCGGTCGATAAGCTTCTGGAAATGGGCCTTGTGAAATGGGGCCTCCATAAGGTTGAAGCTGAGATTCATCCTGGCAATGCTGCTTCCATGCGCGTTGTGGAGAAACTGGGCTTTGTTAAGGATGGCTATAAGCGCGAAGCGGCCTTTGACAGGGAGAATAAGTCCTATCAGGATCGGATTCTCTATTCCCTTTTAGCGGATGAGTATAAGAAAAAATGAAATGTGTAGGCAGACAAAACCACTGGGTTATCTTCAGTGGTTTTAATATTTAAAAAATATATTAACATACACGAAAATATTCAGTAATATATAGGTAAAGGTTTTCATGGTTAGAAAAGGCGTACTTTATTAAGAGACGAAAGGGGAATATCTGTGATTAATGAGAGGATTTCCGCGCTTCGGCAGGAAATGAAAAACAAAGGTATTGATGTGTACATTATACCAAGTGCTGACCCGCATCAATCGGAATATGTACCTGAACGTTGGAAAGCCAGAGCGTGGATAACTGGATTTACAGGTTCAGCAGGTATAGCGGTAGTGACGCAGGAAAAGGCATTGCTTTGGGCAGATGGACGCTACCATATTCAAGCGGCTGGTGAAATCGCGGGCAACGCGTTTGAACTTGTTAAGTGGGGGCTTGAAGGTGTGCCTGAGGTTCCGGAATGGCTCAATCAAAATGTAGCCAGCGGCGAGACTGTCGGCTTTGATGGAAAGGTCATTTCCCTCAGTACCAAACGCGCTTATGAAAAGGCGGCTGGACCTAAAAAATATGTGTTTGCCATGGCGCACGACCTAATTGATGCAATCTGGACAGACCGTCCGTCCGTTCCAGAAGATAAAATCATAATCCATGAGATGCCATATGCGGCCAATCCTGTGGATGACAAGCTAAAGCGTATTCGAGAAGCCATGCTTGAAAGTGGTGCGGACTATTTGGCTGTCTCAACGCTGGATGACATAGCCTGGATGTACAATTTTAGAGGAAACGACATTCATTACAGTCCTGTTGCGTTATCTTATGCGGTTATTGGCAAAAATGACGCATGGTTTTTCATGGATTCAAATAAACTGGGTGAAAGTGCCTTGGGACATTTTGAAAAATATGGTGTCAGTCTGATGCCTTATGAAGAGATTACAGCTTTCTTAGGAGACTTGCCGTCTGGAGCCAAGGTGAGTATTGATCCTCAGACAATCTCAGCGGCGAATTATGATGCACTGAGTGATGCTGTAACGATCATTGAAGAAACCAATCCTGTAGCCCTCATCAAATCGATGAAGACTGAGGAAGAAATAAGGAATATCAGAAACAGTCAGGTTCGAGATGGTGCAGCCATGGTCAAGTTCCATATTTGGCTGGAAGAGGCTGTAAGACTGGGAACTGCAACAGAACTCGGTGTAGAAGAGATGCTCAGGACTTTCAGAGCTGAGCAGCCCCATTTTGTCGCAGAAAGCTTCAACACAATTGCTGCATACATGGAGCATGCAGCCATGATGCATTACAGTGCCACTGAAATATCGAACAGCAAAATCGCGGCAAAAGGACTCCTGCTGGTTGATTCAGGCGGCAACTATTATGACGGCACAACAGATATTACACGTACCATTGCTGTTGGAGAGCTGACAGAAGAGATGTGCAGAGATTATACGCTGACGCTCAAAAGTCACATCGCCCTGGCACGGCTGCGGTTTTTACATGGTGCAACCGGTTCAAAGGTCGAAATGGTGGCAAGACAGCCGATGTGGGCTGAAGGTATGGACTACAAGTGCGGTACTGGGCATGGCGTGGGGTATTTCATGAATGTGCATGAAGGACCGCAGACGATGAAGATGGCACCCAACGATGTGAAGCTCCAGCCAGGCATGATTTTGACGAATGAACCAGGTGTCTACCGAGAAGGAAAGCATGGTATACGTATTGAGAACACCTTGGTTGTAAGAGCGGATATTGAAACAGAGTTCGGACAGTTTCTGAATTTCGAAACCGTTTCGTTCTGTCCTGTAGATACGAGACCAGTTCTTGTATCCATGCTGAGCTCAGAGGAAATAGAGTGGTTGAATGATTATCATAAGGCTGTTTATGAAAAACTTTCCCCACTGCTGAGCTCAGATGAAAAGGCATGGCTTGAAAAGGCGACACAGGCGATATAGCATTTCCAATGAAAAAGGACTTGGAACTGACTTATTGTGGTCACTACAATAAGTGCAGTTCTACAGTCCTTTTACTTTTCATCTATCTGTAGGGCAATACGTCTTGCAAATGCATGCTGGTCTTCCTCTTTGAAGGCCAGATTGGGTTCAAAGAGTTTATTGAAGAGGTTGTTCATTTCTGGGTGGAAGCGGAGTCCGCCCCAAGCCTCCTTGCCGCACGCGCTGCAATAGGCATAGACGGCGTTTGTCGAGGAATCTTTCACAGATTTATAGAATTCATCATAATGCGCGTTACCGCCACATTCCTTACATTTGTATTTTGACATGGTTGATCTCCTTCTGATATTCAGCTCGCGGTTTTTCTATGTTATAATGGTACAACGGTTGCTCAAGGGATGCAACTGGCAGAGAATTGGACCAGGAGTGCAGAAATGGTTAAAGGAATCGGTATCGATATCATCGAACTGGATAGGATAGACCGGGCTATTAAAAAGTCGGGTCGTTTTTTGGAGCGGTTGTTCACCGATGCCGAAATCGCGTATTTCAAATCAAAGAATATGCGGGTTGAATCCATTGCAGGGAATTTTGCTGCAAAGGAGGCCATTGTGAAGTCCCTTGGTACTGGGGTTAGAGGATTCGCTTGGAAAGATATCGAAGTTTTAAGAGATGAAATGGGAAAACCAGTTGTTTTTCTGTATAATGGTGCTGAAGATATTGCCAATCAGCGCGAAATCAAAGAAATCATGGTATCAATATCCCATTGCAAGACATATGCGGTGGCTAATAGTATAGCAGTATAAGGGGTTGAACTGTATGAAACTTGCCTTGAATGAAGAAATGCGTGAAGTGGATCGGATCTCAATAGAAAAGTATGGCATTCCAGGTGTTGTGCTAATGGAAAATGCCGGCAGTGCTGTTGTGGATGAAATCATGAAAATTGAAAAGCCGGTCGAAAGTGTACTCATCTTATGTGGAACAGGCAACAATGGCGGAGATGGTTTTGTAATTGCACGACATCTTCATAACGCAAATGTGAAAATCAGGGTATTCATTGTAGGTCAACCGAAAGATATCAGCGGTGATGCAGAGTTGAATTATCAGGTGCTGAGAAAACTCGATATTCAAATTGACAATGTCAATGACCATGGTGGACTCATGAAACTTGAAAAGTTGATTCCGGCGCAAGATGCCGTTGTCGACGCAATATTTGGAACGGGTCTTGTTGACGCGGTTCAGGGCATCCACGAAGGTGTCATTGATATCGTCAATCGTTTGAGCAAATATACCGTTTCGGTGGATGTGCCATCAGGTGTAAGTGGGAATACGGGAAAAATCATGGGTGTTGCAGTCAAAGCCCATAAGACAGTGACCTTTGCACTTCCCAAAATCGGAAACATACTGTATCCGGGTGCGGACTACAATGGTCAGTTGGTCATACGCCAAATCGGCCTTCCTATTAAGGCAATCCAGGAAGTTGGCATGAAGCACCATATTGTAACACGTGAGCATATTCTGAAACTGCTTCCAGAGCGCCCTCAGAATTCTCACAAGGGCACATATGGAAAAGCCAATATAATTGCAGGAAGTTCCGGGATGACCGGTGCGGCGATTCTGACGTGCAAGGCAGCCCTCAGAAGCGGTCTTGGCTTGTTGAAGCTCTATATTCCAGAAAGCCTGAATCTGTTGATTACGACAAGTGTTCCTGAAGTTGTGACAATACCGCTCAACGAGATGCGCCGTGGTGTCATCAATATCAATCAGATTTCGAAAATTATTGAGGAGTCTGAAGGCGTTGATGTTGTTGCAATTGGTCCAGGATGTGGAACTGCAAGTGAAATGTCTGAACTTGTGCGTCAAATGATAGACCGCGTGAGCTGCCCTATGGTCATCGATGCGGATGGGCTCAATGTGCTCTCCAAAAATGTTTCCTGGCTTGAAAACAAGAAGTCGGAGATTGTCCTGACACCACATCCGGGTGAAATGGCAAGACTAGCAGGTATTACCATTGATGAAGTGACAGAGAATCCAATCGACACAGCTCTAAAATTCGCAACAGCATATGGTGTCGTTGTCGTTCTGAAGAGTTCAAGAACGATCATTGCGACACCTCAGGGCGAAACTTTCGTCAACCTGACTGGAAATAGCGGCATGGCGACTGCAGGCAGTGGAGATGTCCTGACTGGAATCATCACAGGCTTTATCGCACAGGGGATGGCGCCGCGTGAAGCAAGCATTCTGAGCGTATATATACATGGGCGCGCTGGAGACATCATGGCAGGCAAGAAGGGCGAATTCGGCCTCCTTGCAGGCGATATTGTCAGCGGTCTGACACATACGCTTATGGAAATTGTGAATTAAGTGTGTAACTGCTTTTAAGCAGAGGAAATATTATGACGTATGATTTAACCGGGGGGTAAAATTATGCAACATCAACTAAGGAGACCTGTTTGGGCTGAAATCAACCTGGACAATCTCGCGCACAACATAAAGGAAGTGCGTCGTGTTACAAAACCGGATGCTATGGTAACTGCGGTTATAAAAGCAGATGGTTACGGACATGGTGCGGCTGAAATCGGCAAGACACTGCTTGAAAATGGTGCGGACCGTTTTGCTGTGGCAACACTCACAGAAGCGATTCAGCTGAGAAAGGTCTATAAGGACACACCGATACTGGTTCTTGGCTACACGCCTGAAGAAGACAGCGATGAAGTGGTCCGCAACGGTCTGATTCAGACAGTTTATGCCTTTGAGCAGGCTCAAGCGCTGGATAAGGTTGCAAAAGAGTACAAGGTAAAAACAAAGGTCCATATCAAGCTGGACACAGGAATGGGCAGATTGGGTCTCATTCCGGAAAAAGATGCTGTCCTTGTCATCGAATACATTTCAAAACTTGAAAATGTAGAAATCGAGGGCATATACACGCACTTTGCCGTTGCAGACGAAGTGGACAAGACCTACACAATGAATCAGGTCAAGCGTTATAATGGCGTCATCGAGGCACTTGAGGCGAAAAATATTCATATTCCAATCAAGCATGTTTCAAATTCCGCAGCAATAATCGACCTGCCAGAGCTCAACTATAATATGGTACGTGCCGGCATAATGCTGTATGGTCTTTATCCGTCGCATGATGTTTCTCATGAAAATGTGAAATTAAAAGAGGTTATGAGCCTTCGAGCTAGAATAGGTCATGTAAAGGAAGTTGGAGAAGGTGTTGGCGTAAGCTATGGCTTGCTCTACAAAACCAACGAGGAGACAAAAATCGGTACAGTGCCAATTGGATATGCTGATGGCTACACCAGACTCTATACAGGCAGTGCCAAGGCGATTGTCGGCGGAGAAATCCGTCCAATCATTGGGCGAATCTGTATGGACCAGTGCATGGTGGACCTGACGGGACTTGAAGTCCAGCGCGGTGATGAAATCATCCTCTTTGGTCAATCGGGTTCTGATGAAATCAGCATCGATGAGGTTGCAAGCTGGATCAATACGATTAATTATGAAGTCGTTTGCATGATTAGCAAAAGAGTACCTAGGGTATATAAGTCTCAGGGTGAAATTATCCAGATAAAGGATACCCTGCTGATGATTTAAGTTTACAGCTTTATTAAAGTGAAATTTCAGTATATTTCAAAAATACCATTTCGCTTTACAATTATGCTGACGGTGATATAATGACTTTGTCCCTTCATACATACTGGCTAAAATTTGGAGGTGTCCTAATGAAAAGAATAAAGCAAGTAAAAATTGACTTGCCAGATGAATTAATTGCTGAATTGAATATTGGCAACAACCCCGATATGATAAAACAAAATCTGAATCGGGAATTTCATTTCAAAGCACCTGTAAAGATGGATGGTGTCATGGAAGCGTTGCGTTCGGGTTATGAACGCATGGCGGACATCAATTTGAACATGGCTGAAATGGGCCTGTGTTCAGATGTCGGATGCCTAGAGTCCTACGAAAGCCAGCTGGAAAGCGAGGATGACCTTGATCGTTAAACGTGGTGAGGTATACTTTGCAGACTTAAATCCAGTCGTAGGTTCAGAACAAGGGGGACAAAGACCCATACTCATTGTGCAAAATGATGTCGGAAACCGGTACAGTCCTACAGTGATTTGCGCAGCAATCACCGCCAAGATTTCAAAGGCGAAGCTGCCAACACATGTGGAGGTTCCAAAGGATGAAGTTGGTCTTTTAAAGGATTCCGTCATACTGCTCGAACAAATCAGAACCATCGATAAGCGCAGACTCATTCAGAAGATTGGTGCATTGCCATCAGAACTCATGAATGACGTTGACCGCGGCTTGATGATTTCACTCGGCTTGTTCGAGGTTACATAGACGCATACTGGCGTCACATAATACATTATTTATATGATATTTCAAGGGCTGCTTTTAGAAGGCAGCCCTTTTATATTGTACACTTAAGTGTGTTTTGAATCACGAAGTGTTCAAAACAAATAAACCACTCGCTATGCGAGTGGAGGGAATTAGCTTTAGCTTCAAGCAAAAAGAACCTCCGATTTAGTATACTAGTGTAGGTTTGCCGACCGCACTAACTAAAAAGGAGGAACGTCCCGTATGGACAATCAGAGTTTAACACACACAAGATGGAACTGCAAATATCACATAGTGTTCGCCCCGAAGTATAGAAGACAAGTGATTTATGGAAAATTGAAGACTGATGTTGGAAAAATATTAAGAGATTTATGTGATAGAAAAGGCATAGAAATAGTTGAAGCTGAATTATGCCCAGATCATGTGCATATGCTGATAAGAATTCCGCCCAAATACAGCGTATCTCAAATAATGGGTTATCTAAAAGGAAAAAGTAGCTTAATGATATTTGATAGGCATGCCAACCTGAAATACAAGTATGGAAACAGGCATTTCTGGTGTCGAGGGTATTATGTCGATACGGTAGGAAAGAATGCGAAAAAGATTCAGGAATACATTAGAAATCAGATAGAGGAAGACAAGATATCTGATCAGATCAGTCTGAAAGAGTACATCGACCCGTTTACGGGTAAGCAGGAGATCAAAAACAAAAAATAAACCGCTTTAGCGGTAGTTGAGAAAGTTAGTGCGCAAGGCGGACTATTCATGCACTTCCGAGTGCAGCAGGTACCAGCCCCTTATAGGGGCAGAACAAACCGCCGGCTAAGCCGGCGGTCATGATTCTCCTCAAGTCCAGATATCTGAAAAAAGTATTACGATGTGGTTTCAATGATTATGACACTTTGTATTGGGTGACAATTTATAGTAAAATAGACAGGAATACTGGGCGTATTGTGCCCGTGTCATAAGGAGGATAAAATGCGTGCATTTAAAAATATAGGCATATTGGCCATTGGTGTAGCTGTCGGATTTTTTATTTCTGGCATGATGGAGATCAGTGAGGCGACACCAGGTTCTGAGTCTGATCCCTTGGTTACCCTAAGTTATGTGGACAAGCGATTTGAAGAACTGGATACATATATTGAATCGAAACTCGAAGAGAAATCAGATGTGACCGAAAGTCAAAATGCAGGAGCCCTTTTTGAAATTGTGGAAGTCAATGCAGGCAGTATGGTCTATTTGGGAGACAGTACGGAAGTCATTGTTCGCTCGGGTGAAGCACTTGCTATCGCTTCTTCCAATGGTGGTCTTGCAGATCTCACAGAAGGGTACAATATCGAACATGGTAAGAAAATCACTAACAATCATCATATATTGAATCCTCAAAATGATGGCAGGGGAATCGCTATCACCCAGTACGGCTGGATTATGGTCAAGGGTCCCTATACCATTGTGGAGAACTGATGGTGCAAATGCACATGAATGGCAAAAGTGTATCCGTTTTACCGGCGCTTTTGCCTTAGCTTTGAATGAATACATAACAAGTCTGGAGAAATCAATATGCTAAAAAAACTCTATATTATAATCATGGTCATCAGTCTGGCAGTTGTCGGTGTTGTGGCCTTCAAAAGAATAAATGTTGAAGCGCAGCATAAATTTGTCGAAATGGTCCTTGACTACGATGAGGCCAAGCTATTGGCAGAACAGTCTGATGAATCGCTGCAGTGGTGGATGGAATTCTTCAAGTCCATAGGATTTGGCAGCGTAGCCGTGAAGGAATCCACCATTGAAAACCTCATTGCAGATGGTCAGGACTTGGAATACACGGTTGTCGAGGAACTCAAGAAAGATACATACTGGAAAACACGATTTGCAGATGACGTGACAGCTTACATAGAAAACAAGACTGACCGTTACGATGTTGTTTTAAGGACGCCGTCAACAGACTTGTTCAAGTTCATTTCAGAAGGCTTGTCAAAGCGATACCCATCAGATTTCTACACGCTGTTTGAAGGAGACATGAACGTCGTAATCCTTGATGGCGAGGCGAAAGATGCCCTATATTCCGAAACGGGTTTTCTTGTAGATGAGGATGGCAAGAATAAGCGCACACTGCGCAGCCAGACCGATTCCAAACTTGCGTGGATTGGCCTTGGATTTGACCCGTCAATCATTGAAACTGTTCAAAAATCAGGTCTGGATGTTCTTCCAAGACCCTCGAACTTCCACAGGTTTCCAGAAAAACTCGTAGAGGCTTTTGCCGATGAAATGGATAAGTACGGCATTGAACCCAAGTATTTTGTTTTCCAGGGGGAAGAGGTTTTAGGCTATGACCTGGAAACAGAAAACCTGGATGCCCTCTATGCCTATATGCACGAAAATAATATTTCCGCAGGGTTGATTGAATCCGGTGTACAGAGGTCACAGACAAAGCAGGAAGGTCTTGTAGAACTGACCAAGATGCTGGACTACGATGCTGTTCGTATTTTTCCAATCGTAGGATATATTCAGGAGCGCTATCAGTGGTATGGCTACAAGGGTGCGGAAGAGATTGAAAATACAATCTATCGTGCGGTCACTGAACGTAATATCCGAAGCGTCTATTTTAGACCTTTTAAAAAGAAAGACAATGAAATTCTGTATGTCACAGATTCAGATATGTACAAGGCGTCATTTGACAATCTCCAGGAACGTCTTGCAGAACACCACATTCAGTTGGGGTCTGCGTCGAAACTGCAGTATAACGAACCAGGTGTGCTGAACCTGATTGTGATTGGATACGGATTAGTGGTTCTTTCCATAATTGCGCTAAACAGTGTCATTCCAATTCGTGAGAGACATCAGGCCATGCTCTTGTCGGTAGGGGTACTGGGGGTTACTGCGGCGAATCTGGTTGTTCCAAACTTCGCTGTCGTACTGATGGCCCTGGGCACATCCATTTTGTTCCCAGTTCTTGCAGCAATTGCGATACTGGATATACTCAAGCAATTTCTTATCAATAGGCAGATTGACAAAATACATGGAATTATCCTCAAAGGCTTTATCCTCGTAATTATTTCAGCTGCAATTGCAATGGTGGGCGGCATATTCATCGGAAGCATACTCTCAAGCTCGAGCTATCTACTTGAAATGGAGTATTTCAGAGGTGTCAAAATAAGTCAGCTTGCACCACTGGTTCTGTTCTGCGTGATCTACATCATCAGATTCGGATACGGCAGGTCGGTCAATGCAATCGAGGAAGATTCAAACTATGTATTTGATCTGAAAAGGCTTTTGAATGAGCGTATAAAAGTTCTGCATGTGCTGATTGTCGGTGCAGTTGGGATTGTAGGTATAATCTATATCGCACGAACAGGTCACGAGACCTCTATTCAGCCGACCAATATTGAAATGATCTTCAGGAACTTCCTCGAATACAATTTCATTGCACGACCAAGGTCAAAGGAACTTCTGCTGGCATTTCCATCCGTAATGGTTGCGGTATATATGGCTTCAAAGGGCTGGAAGGCGTCAATATTTCCAATGACAGCGGTTATCATGATTGGCGTTACATCAGTTGTGAACACATTCAGTCATCTGCGTGCACCGATGTATCTGTCCATTGCTAGAACCATCTATGGTGCTGGACTCGGCGCGTTGATCGGTGTCGCACTTATCCTGATTCTCAATCTGCTTGTACATGCTGTAATCAACCTTAGAGGGAGACACGCGGATGAATAAGGCGCTTATATCGGGCTATTATGGGTTTAACAACCTTGGGGATGAAGCCATACTTGAAACGATGATTCGATCGATCAAACGCATGGACAGCGCGATTGAACTCACTGTTTTAACGGCAACACCCGAAAGAACGGCAGAGAGATTAAATGTAAAAACCGTACCGCGTGCCAACGTCTTTTCCGTTTTGAAGGCGGTTATGAAAACAGACGTGCTTATTTCAGGTGGTGGAAGTCTGCTTCAGGACACTACCAGCAAGAGAAGCATACATTATTATCTTGCCATCATCATATTCGGTCTCATGTTCAATAAGCCTGTCATGCTGTACTCTCATGGAATTGGGCCTGTTCAAAAGGGCATGAATCGGAAAATTATGAAATGGGTGCTCAGCCGGGTAGATGCCATTACGGTAAGAGAAAAGAATTCGAAAATCGATCTGGTCAGCATGGGCATTTCGCCGGAAAAAATCCACGTGACTGCCGACCCTGTCGTGGATATGGAAAAAATCGAAACAAAGACAGGCCGTAAGATACTTGAAATCGCATTTGACGGTAAATTTGATGCACGTCCAATTGTTGGTCTGTCAATGCGCACAAAGGATTTTAAAACGGATGAGAATAGACAAAAACTGAAAAAGCTGATACAATCACTTTCGCAATCGCATAATGTGGTGATGATTCCTTTTCACCGAAGGGAAGATCTCGAAATATGTAGGTGGGCTAAAGCTGAAGGTGTTGCAGTTATCGAAGCGGAATATGCTGCCGATGAAATCATGAGCGTCGTTGAGAATCTGGACGCACTTATTGGTGTTCGGCTGCATTCACTGATATTCGCCGCGGTTGCGGAGGTTCCTCTGCTTGGAATTTCCTATGATCCAAAGATTGATTACTTCTTGGAAACCCTTGGACTTGAGGCCATTGGATCTATTGAATCCATATGTCCTGACGATATACTGACAGCTCTTGAGGCGCTCCTGTCAGAACGTGAAGATGCCGTAGGCAATTTGAAGAATCATGTCAAACAGCTGCAGAAGAAGTTCGAAAAGAATGAAGAGATTCTTGGAACGTTATTGCAAAAGGGGAAATAAGCATGGAAATAAAATCCGTTAAAATACTTGGCGTTCGAATAGACAATCTAGATGCAGATGAAGCCTATAACAGGTTTCTCTCCCTCTTCAAAAAGGGATCCTTCAGCGCAATCTATACACCCAATCCGGAAATCATCATGATGGCCCAGGATGATAGACCGCTTAAGGAAGCGTTACTCGATGCCGATTTGGTCATACCGGATGGCATAGGTGTCATATATGCTTCAAGGATTCATAAGCTTGGCCTTGAAGAGCGCATACCAGGGATTGAATTCATGGAGCGCATGCTCAAATTCTGCAACAACACGAAGGGTTCAATATTCATTTTGGGCGGGAAGCCGGGTGTTCCTGAAAAGGCCTGTGAAAAAATCAAGGACAAATATCCCAATATTGAGATCAAGGGATGTCAAGACGGGTATTTCACGGCTGAAGAAGAACTCAAGGTTGTTGACAAGATCAACGAAGTTAAACCGGATATTCTCTTTGTTGCACTGGGGTGCCCCAAGCAGGAAAAATGGATACATGAACACCGGAAAATTTTAAATACAAAGGTGGCAATGGGCGTTGGCGGCAGTGTTGATGTTTGGGCGGGACATTCCAAACGCGCACCTAAACTCTTCATTAAACTCAATTTGGAATGGCTGTACAGACTCCTGCGCGAGCCAAGTCGAATTGGGCGCATGATGTCACTGCCAAAGTTTTTATTGCGTGTCATATTATCGAGAGACATTTCAAAGTAGAAGAAAAGCTGTAATTTATTACAGCTTTTTCTCGTGTTTACATGAAATGACTGGGGAATTTACAGTAAATGTATGGGAAATTCCTATTGTAAAAATGTACATTTGCAGGAATCGCAATCTGTGTTATAATCGGATACTGTGAGCTGAGTAAACACTGAGAAATCATAAATCAGCTTGAGATGAAGACATTATGAGGCTGTAAGCATTTGGACAGCCTTTCTATAAGAAAATAAAATGTTTCACTTGCAAATCAAGTCTTTATAAAAGGATATGGAGACAAGGCATCCATCAATGAAGGGAGAAACACACATGAAACAGAACGTTGCTGAGCTAAAAGCTACGGCAAATATCATGCGTCAGGATATCGTACGCATGGTTAATGCTGCAGGTTCAGGTCACCCTGGCGGTTCACTGTCAGCTGCAGATATTGTAGCGGCACTTTACTTTAATGTTATGGATATCGATCCGGAAAACCCTAAGAAAGCAGACAGAGACAAATTTGTACTTTCAAAGGGCCACGCTGCACCAGTACTGTACGCAGCACTTGCAAACAGAGGTTACTTCGCGAAAGAAGAACTGATGAAGCTTCGTAAGTTCGGTGCTATGCTGCAGGGACATCCTGACATGAAGGGCACACCAGGTGTTGACATGTCTACGGGTTCTCTAGGTCAAGGCGTTTCAACTGCTGTTGGAATGGCACTTGCGAACAAGATTGACAACCGTTCAAGCCGTGTTTACACACTTCTTGGAGATGGTGAAATCAATGAAGGTCTTGTATGGGAAGCGCTGATGTCAGCTGCACACTACAAGCTGAGCAATCTGACTGCAATTCTTGATTACAACGGACTTCAAATTGACGGTGCTAACGATGTTGTTATGGGTATCAAGCCTGTCGACAAGAAATTTGCATCATTTGGATGGCATGTTATAGAAATTGACGGACATGATATGGAAGCCATTCTTGCTGCTTTTGAAGAAGCTAAGAAGGTGACTGACAAGCCGTCTGTTATTCTTGCAAATACAATCAAAGGTAAAGGCGTTTCCTTTATGGAAGGTGACTACGGATGGCATGGACAGGCTCCGAACGATGAGCAGCTTGCCAAAGCCCTATCTGATCTTGGAGGTGCTCTATAATGTCTAAGAATATTGCTACTCGTGAATCTTACGGTAATGCACTCAAGCGTCTTGGCGCTGAGAACGAGAACCTGGTAGTTCTTGACGCAGACCTTTCAAAATCAACAAAAACAGCTGTTTTTGGCGCAGAGTTCCCTGAGAGACATTTCAACATGGGTATTGCTGAGCAAAACATGGTTGGCGTAGCTGCAGGACTTGCTGCTTCAGGCAAAATTCCGGTTGCTTCATCGTTTGCTATGTTCGCTGCAGGACGTGCCTTTGAAATAATCAGAAATTCAGTTTGCTATCCTAAGCTGAATGTGAAAATCTGTGCGACACATGCTGGCGTTACAGTAGGTGATGATGGTGCCTCTCACCAGGCAATCGAAGATCTTTCCCTAATGCGTTCACTGCCGAATATGGTCGTTCTGAATCCTGGCGATGACGTAACAGCTCAAAAGGCTGTAGAAGCTATGATCGCATACAATGGTCCTGTTTACGCGCGCTTTGGACGTGCAGCGGTTCCTGTTGTTCACTCGGAAGATGTGGCCTTTGAAATTGGAAAAGGTATCTTGATGTCTGAAGGTACAGATGTTACAATCATAGCTACAGGAATTCTTGTTGCAGAAGCTGTAGAAGCGAAAGCAGTTCTAGAAGCAGAAGGATACTCAGTTCGTCTGATTGACATGCATACAATCAAGCCAATCGACGCTGACCTGATCATCAAGGCGGCAAATGAAACGAAAGCAATTGTTACAGCTGAAGAACATAGCATTATTGGTGGTCTTGGTTCAGCGGTTGCAGAAGTTGTTGCTGAAAATGCACCCGTTAAGGTTGTTCGAGTTGGTGTTAAGGATACATTTGGTGAGTCTGGCAAGCCGGATGAGCTGATGGAAGCATATGGGCTAAAGGCAAAGAATATTATAGAAGCCGTTAAAGAAGCTCTTAAGTAATACGTTATTTAAAACTGAAGTAATATGGGGGATGTCGACAAGAAGTAATTCTTGGCGGTATCCCCTTTTTTGATTTATTGAAAGATTCCATAGTTGGATGTTTTAAATAGTAGGGTATGAAACATTTAGAGGAGTTTTATATCCCAACAACGAATAGTTAACACGGTTAATCATTTGAACCCAGTTGTTGATGGTGGATAAAATGGAAAGGATGCAATATGCGTATAGTACCTACAGAACATATCCCAGAAAACGCAATATTAGCCGATACACTCTATACACTTGATGGAAGAATTTTGTTAAAAGAGGGTGCAAAGCTCACAGCGAACTTGATTGGCAAAATCAATCAGAACAGTATCTTTACCGTTTATATCCACGACGAGCACAGCGACGCGGAGATAAACAAGCTGGTGGAGCCCCACCTGCGTCATCAGGGTATGATGCTGATAAAGGACATATTCGATGCAGCTGGCAATAGAGACGGTCAGGGAGATTGGGCCCCGAAATCCATATTTGAGTTTATGGACCCGCTCAACAAGTTGACAGAGGATATTCTATATGACCTGAACTCTGCAAGAGATGCCCAGCTTGAGTATATCGACATTAAAAACGTTGACAATTACCTTTACAGTTCCGCGCTGAATACAGCCATTCTTTCAGTGCTTATCGGCTGGGAGGTTGGTCTGAATCAGGAAATGATCAAGCATCTTTTCATAGGTGCCATTTTCCACGATATTGGGATGGCCCTGCTTGATCCGAAAGTCACATACAAGCGTGAACCCCTTGATAACGAAGAAAAGCTCCAGGTGCTTATGCACTCAAAGAAGGGGCATGCCTATTTGAAGGAACATGCATTCCTGAGTGCATACGTCAAAGCGATTACCCTTCAGCACCACGAGCACCTGGACGGCTCAGGCTATCCAAATAGGGTTTCAGGAGCAGAAATCCACCGGTTGGCACAAATTGTTGGTATTGCGGACATTTATGACGCAATGACGTCTGACAGGCCCTACAGACGTGCTTTGGCGCCTACAGAGGCCATTGAGTATATCATGGGTGGTGCAGGCCGTTATTACGAGATGGATCTGGTAAACGTCTTTGTGAAGAAGATTAATCCATACCCTACGGGTGCGCTTGTGAAGCTCAACACAGGTCAGATTGCGGTTATTGATAAGGTCCCAGTAGGCTTTCCACTACGACCGGATATTAGAATCATCAAGGGGACAAAGGGCGCTTATACCTATGAGCCTGTCAGCTTGAGAGAAAATAATACACTAACCATTACAGAGATGCACTACGCAGCTGTATAGCTGAAGGTTGATTGAGCCCACGGTGCATAAGTGTAGGAAGGATGTATGTCAGTATACATTCTGAGAAGTGTTGACATTTATAAAAAGCATTGTTAGAATGAATTGGAACTGAATAATGCGCTTTATGGTATCGACTTATTCGATTTAATAGGGAAGCTGGTGAAAATCCAGCGCGGTCCCGCCACTGTAAAGTCTGTGTTTTATCTATATGCCACTGTCTAGGATGGGAAGGCAGATAAAACAATACAGGCTAAGTCAGGAGACCTGCCATGAAGAACAATGCCGTATGGCCCACGAGGATGGGTGGTGTTACGATCGATACTGTAAAGTCGAATTGTACATACACCCCTTCATGTCTTTTGAAGGGGATTTTTATTTTGAAGTCAGAATAATGTATGTACAAGTCTGATTGAATATTGTTTGCGTCGTAATCCGTCTGCCCTGTGGCAGTCTTTTTTTTATCCTTTTTCATGCATGAAGCAAGGACCACTCAACAATGATGGAGGTAACCTTGTGACACTAAATATTGAAGGATTTATGCTGAATCCATTTGCACTTATTGCGTTGACAATCGTTTTTGGCGGTTATTTTGGGAAGTTGAATCTTGGAGGGTTGAAACTGGGAAGTTCCGGCAGTCTATTCGTTGGGCTGGGGTTCGGGTATCTTGTGTACCGTCTCTTGGTCATGCCTTATGCGGCTGCGTCTGAAGTTCCCGATGTTGTCTCCACGGTTCTGGCACAAGGCCTTGTGCCAAAATCCCTTTTTACATTTAGTCTTATCGGCTTTATTGCGCCGGTAGGCCTTTTGGCATCATCTGATATAGCTGATGTGATTAGAAAGTATGGCGTAAAATTTGTACTCCTCGGAATCATGATAACGCTCTCCGGCGCTCTGGCAAGCATCGCTTTCATAGGGTGGTGCGAAAGCCCTCAGAACATTGGGGTGATAGGTACCTATGTCGGTGCACTGACCAGCTCACCAGGGCTGGCAGCATCCCTTGAAATTGCGGCTTCAAAAGGGACGGGGGGAGAGGCCTTGATTGGACTGGGATATGCAGTCGGATACATTCCGGGTGTGCTACTGGTCATTGTAGGTATGCGTCTAGTTCCCAAGTGGGTTGGCATCGATCTTGAAAAAGAGCGTTCGCAGCTTTTAAATTCGAGAAAAATCGAGGTATGTAGTATGGGCGTCCAAAATGAATTGCCTGCAGAGACGCATTTTAACATACCGCTCTTTATGAAAATTTGTGGTGCGGGAATCTTGATTGGACAGGTAAAATTTTATTTTGGATCTTATCTTGGTTGGATTGGACTTGGTTCTACTGGCGGCGTTCTACTGGCGTCCCTGTTGATGGGACACTTTCTGACAGACAGAAAAATACCGCTGAATATGTCCCAAAACACGCTGTCGGCTATTCGAGATTTATCCTTGAACATGTTTCTTGCCATTGTCGGCCTGACTTATGGATACACGACAGTGACATCCATAGCGCAGGATGGCAGGGTTTTGCTCGCAGCTGCCTTGATCAGCGGGAGTGCTGCTATGGTGACTGGTATTGTCGTAGGGCGCCTGATTATGAAAATGAACTGGATCGTTCTTTCCGGCGCAATCTGCGGCGGGATGACAAGCACGCCTGGACTTGCCGCAGCCATTGAAACATGTGAGGCAGATGAAGTGGCTGCCAGTTACGGGGCAACCTATCCGGTGGCGCTCATATCAATGATATTGTTTACGACAATCATGACTTACATAGCTTAAGCAAGGGGTATGACAATGACTAAAAATAATCGAGTAATAGAAAATATTGAAAATAGAATACGCTGTGAAGAGCTGCTTGGTAAAGTGGTCAAGGCAGACGAGGCGGTGTGGCTGATTGAAGATGGCATGACGGTAGCCACTTCAGGCTTTACACCTTCTGGATATCCAAAATCGGTTCCTCTTGCGCTCGCAAGAAGAAAGAGCAATGAGGGGCTTGATATTAAGGTGAATCTGATTACGGGTGCATCCGTTGGCGATGAGCTGGATGGTGCCTGGGCGCGTGCTGATTTGATAGACAAACGTCTTCCATATCAGACAAATGAGTCGCTGAGAAATCATACGAATAATGGCAAATGCAACTATTTGGACATGCATCTCAGCCATGTTCCCAACTATGCAAAACATGGATTCCTTGGAGCTATTGATGTTGCGATTGTAGAAGCGGTAGCAATAACGGAGGACGGCTGCATTGTACCATCGACATCCGTCGGCGCCACGCCAACGTATGTGGATCTTGCAGAAAAAGTGATCGTAGAGATCAATACCACTCAGCCTCTTGAACTGGAAGGTATGCATGACATCTATATGCCAAATAAACCGCCCTACAAAGCTCCAATTCCAATTTTTAAAACGGAAGACCGTATCGGCGATACGTGTATCTGGTGCAGTCCGGACAAGATTGCAGCCATTGTGTTTTCCGATATTGGAGATGGTGTAAGACCCCTGGCGCCAGTTGATGATGTTTCCAGGAAGATATCTGAGAATCTTATCGGATTTTTACGACAGGAGGTGGAAGAGGGCAGGTTGCCTGAAAACTTGCTGCCTCTGCAGTCTGGAGTGGGCAGTGTAGCAAATGCAGTGCTTTCTGGACTCAATGCATCGGAGTTTCAAGATATGGTGTGTTATACGGAAGTTATTCAGGATTCCATGCTGGACCTCCTTGACAGCGGCAAGGTGAAATTTGCCTCTGGGACATCCATTACACCTTCTGAAGCCGGACTTTCCCGATTTAAAGACAAAATAGACTATTACAAGGATAAGATTATCCTGCGCCCGCAGGAGATTTCAAATCATCCAGAAGTCATACGTAGACTCGGTGTGATTGCAATCAATACAGCAATAGAAGTAGATATCTATGGCAATGTGAATTCAACCAATATTATGGGATCGCGCATGATGAACGGAATTGGCGGCTCCGGGGACTTTACCCGAAATGGGTACATTTCCATATTCACAACACCCTCCATTGCAAAGGGTGGTAATATTTCCGCTATCGTCCCCATGGTTTCACATCACGATCATACAGAGCACGATGTCATGGTTGTCGTTACAGAGCAAGGGGTTGCAGATTTACGCGGGCTCAGTCCCAAGGAGAGGGCGTGGGTAATCATTCAGAACTGCGCGCATCCAATGTACCGCGGGGCTTTGCTTGAATACTTTGAAGCGGCTAGAAGCGGCAAGCACAAGCATACACCGCATTTGATCGGTGAAGCACTCAGCTGGCATCAAAGATTTGTAGAAAGCGGTACGATGAAAAAATCATATAGCTTATAAGATTCAATTTGCAATAGATCGCTACAAATTATGTAGCACCCTCTTCCCAGCGGGAAAACTGCTGGTATTCACCGATATCGGGTTTGGCCAGACGATGCGGTTCCCTAGCCGCATCGTCATTGCCTGATATCATGGCGGAAGAGGTTTGTAGAGAAAACGTTCTAATTAACTGAAGATCGGAGGCGTGGTTTATGTGCGGTAAAACTTATCAGATGAAAGTGTCCTTGAAGGGCGTCAAGCCAAAAGTCTGGAGAAGAATTCTTGTTGAAGATGACGTGTCATTTTTCAAGCTGCAAAAGTCCATTGCAGTTGCTTTTGACTGGCCATTCTCCAAGTTTAGCGAGTTTAAGGTTCGGGGTGTTACGGTCTGCCAACGTTACTCGAAAATTGATTTTCTCAAGGAATGTCTGGACAGTGTGACAACCAGACTTCGGGTTTTCAATTTGGAGCCAGGTGAGAATGTGGTCATGCGCCATGACCTTGTCGATAAATGGATGTTTGATATTGAGGTAGAAGCTTACGTGAGAAAAGACACACAAATCACTTACCCGGTTTGTGTTGAATGCTCTGGACAGGCACCGCCGATTGAATTGGGAAGTCCCCAGGATTTTGCAGTATATCAGAGGGCGATTGAGGACTGTGAGCATATTGCACATGAATTTTACACGCATCAGTATTCAGAATATAAAAATTCTTTTGCAAGTGATTTGGATAAGATGAACGAGAAGATGCTTTGTATATGAAAACGTTACCAATGAGCAGGGCAGTGGACTTGGGCCTGTGAGAATAATGCGCAGAATTATTCAACTCAAATTATAAGGATTCAAATTATTTAATTTTTTTCACATTTGGTGTTGACACTTGCTTTTGGGACTCGTATAATCAGTATCAATAAAACGACGAACTTTGATTCGTTTTAAAAGTTGCCCATATTAAAAAGGCATCGATGGAGAGAAAGATTTCTGATTCATACGAATCCCAGAGAGTTAGCGGTGGTGAGATGCTAGCATTGTACAGAAGTCGATTGATCACTCCTGAGCCGTCAGGTCAAAAACCCGTGAGTAGACCTGAACGTTTGTCCCCGTTATCGGACTAGAATTCGCTAATTGACAATCATTTAGCCGATTTGAAGCAAGAGGTGCTCCCTATAAAACGGAGTACAACTAGGGTGGTAACGCGATTTAGTGCAAATCGTCCCTAGAAAGACGAACGCTGAAGGTATAATTATAAACCCGATATGAACGCATTGAAGAAGAGGAAAGTTGAGTCACTCACATTTAGAGAGTCGGTGCTGGTGGAAATCCGATAGTGAAACTGGACGTATAGTAGCTTCTGAGCGGTACTTCTGAAAAACGAGTAGGAAGTGACGGCTGTCCCCGTTATAGGACTAGGATTCGCTTTTGTGAGCCGATCTGAAACAAGAGGTATTCCCAGTAACGGAATGCAATTAGGGTGGTAACGCGAAAAACCATTTCGTCCCTAAAGACGAGACGGACATATAAATTTTAAAAAAAGCTTTGACGAAGAGAAAAGGTTCAGTCCCTGCTGATAGAGAGTTGGTGATGGTGGAAATCCAACAGTTAAACTTGAACTATACTAGCTTCCGAGCTTCTTTGCCGAAATTGCAATTAGAGTAGGTGAAGACGGGCTCTCCCGTTACAGAGATAGGATTCGCTTAAACAGCCGATCTGATCAAGGCAGGTAATCCTGTAAAGTAGAGTGGTACCATGTGGGAAGGCTCCCTCATCTCTACGAACGTTAGCGTTCGTGGCGATGAGGGAGCTTTTTATGTACTCATAAAAAAACAAAAGAGACGTAAAAGGCTTAATGGGAGAATGAGTAAACTTGGTAAGTGAGACGCGTTTGTTCCCAGAACTGTCCGAAGGGCCAAAAGCACAGACAAAACAAAGCTCAAAAGACAGAATATTGTGTGAACTTTTAGGAATGTACATGAGACAGAATTGTACATCTCCGCTTCACCTGAGAAAAGGAGGAATTCGATGAGGACTCAGGTTACTGCGAAACTGGACGATGGCGTAAATACGATGCTCAGAGTGGTTGGTACACTCAGAAGAAAGGAATTTGGAATTCTCGATCTTGAGTTAAAAGAGCTTGAGGACAGGGCACAGTCGGAGCTCACGATTACCTTAAGCGGTGATGGCGAACTGACAAGAAAAGCAATGTATCAAATGGAAAAAGTCTACGGTGTAAACAATATCAGAATGCTGTAGCAGATCTCAAAAACTTTAGTAACTATGATGAAAATGTTTTGGTAATGTGAATCCAGTGAGGTTCACAGCGAAATTTAGGAGGGTATGAAAATGAAGATGTATTACGATCAGGACAGTTCTATGAAGGCACTTGAAGGCAAGACCGTGGCAATCATTGGCTATGGTAGCCAGGGTCATGCACATGCAAAGAATCTTAAGGATTCAGGCGTAAAGGTTATTGTTGGTCTTTACGAAGGATCTAAATCGGTTGATAAGGCGCTGAATGACGGATTTACAGTTACATCTGTTGAGGAAGCTGCAAAGCGCTCAGATGTTGTTATGGTACTTATTCCAGATGAAAGACAAGGCGATGTTTACAACAACTCAATCAAGCCAGGTCTTGAGCCAGGCAATGCACTTGCATTTGCACACGGTTTCAACATCCACTTCGACCAGATCCAACCACCAGCTGATGTTGACGTATTCATGGTAGCGCCTAAGGGACCAGGTCACCTTGTACGCCGTGTTTATGAAGATGGCAAAGGTGTTCCAGCACTGTTTGCAGTTCATCAGGACTACAGCGGCCAGGCAAGAGACATGGCTATGGCTTACGCAAAAGGTATTGGTGCAACACGTGCCGGTCTTCTTGAGACAACGTTCAAAGAAGAGACTGAGACTGACCTATTCGGTGAGCAGGCTGTACTTTGCGGTGGTGCTACTGAACTTATCAAAGCTGGCTTCGATACGCTTGTCGCAGCAGGCTACCAGCCAGAAGTTGCATATTTTGAGTGTCTGCACGAAATGAAACTGATTGTTGATCTGCTTTATGAAGGTGGATTCGAGAAGATGCGTTACTCTATCAGTGATACTGCTGAATACGGTGACTTCATGGTAGGCAAGCGCATTATCACAAAAGATACACGTCAGGAAATGAAGAACGTACTTTCTGAAATCCAAGATGGTACTTTTGCAAGAGAATGGTTGACTGAAAACAAAAATGGCAGACCGTTATACAATAGAATCAAGGAAGATGAGCTTTCTCACCCAATGGTGGAAGTAGGCAAGAATCTTCGTAGAATGATGAGCTGGATCAAAGAGTAGGCTTACGTTAGGAGTGAAGGCTAATGAGAAGCAACAACATAAAAAAGGGTGTAGAAAAAGCACCGCACAGATCACTTCTAAAAGCCCTTGGAATGACTGAACGTGAAATTGAAAAACCAATCGTTGCTGTAGTGAGCGGGTACAATGAGATTGTACCCGGTCACATTGGCCTAAAGCCAATTGTTGAAGCCGTAAAGCATGGAATTCTGGCGGCAGGTGGAACACCTGTTGAATTCCCAATGATCGCGGTTTGTGACGGTATAGCAATGAATCATGAAGGTATGAAATATTCACTTGCAAGCCGTGAAATCATTTGTGACTCCATTGAAGTCATGATGACAGCACACTCGCTAGACGGTATGGTTATCGTACCCAACTGTGACAAGACGGTTCCTGCGTCTCTTATGGCGGCTGCACGCCTTAACCTTCCAAGCCTTATCGTATCGGGTGGCCCAATGCTGGCTGGCCGAAATACGCATGGCAAATCAGACTTGATTACGGTCTTTGAAGGTGTTGGTGCAGTAACTTCAGGCAAAATGTCTGTTGCAGACCTTGCGGTCTTAGAATCGGAAGCTTGTCCAAGCTGTGGTTCGTGCGCCGGTATGTTTACTGCAAACTCAATGAACTGTATGACTGAGGTTCTGGGTATGGGTCTTTCAGGAAATGGTACGATTCCATCTGTGTTTGCTGAAAGAATCAGACTTGCTAAGGAAGCGGGACATCAGGTCATGCGTATGATTGAAGACGGCGACACGCCGGAAATGATCATGACAAGAGAGGCATTTGAAAATGCCCTGACAGTGGACATGGCACTGGGATGCTCGACAAATACAGTCCTTCATCTTACTGCGATTGCAAGAGAGATGGGCGTGGACATTCCTCTGGAGTGGATTGACAAGGTGAGCGGTCAAACGCCAAACCTTTGCAAGCTTTCACCAGCGGGTAAGGACCATATAGAAGACCTCTACTATGCAGGCGGAATCAGCGCTGTTATGAATGAGCTTTCCAAGAGGGACCTCATGAATAAGGAATGTCTGACTGTTGACGGTCGGGCAATTGGTGAGCGCTTCATAGAAAAGAGAAGCGACGTCATTCGCAGCATTGACAAGCCGTACAGTGAAGAAGGCGGCATCAAGGTTCTTAAAGGCAACATTGCGCCAAATGGTGCGGTTGTCAAGCAGTCAGCTGTACTTCCAGAAATGATGCAGCATAAGGGACCAGCGAGGGTATTTGATTGTGAAGAAACGTGTTATGAAGCAATTCTTGGTGGAAAAATCAAGGAAGGCGATGTAATCGTTGTAAGATATGAAGGACCTAAGGGAGGGCCTGGTATGCGTGAAATGCTTTCACCTACAGCCGCACTTGGCGGTATGGGTCTGGATAGCAGTGTAGCGCTTATCACAGATGGTCGTTTTTCAGGCGGCAGCAGAGGCGCTGCAATCGGTCACGTTTCTCCTGAAGCATGGGAAGGTGGTCCAATCGGGCTGATTCAGGAAGGCGACATTGTAGATATTGACATCTCAGCAGGCAAACTTCACGTAGAACTTACTGAAAGCGAGCTTGAAGACAGAAAGAAATCATGGCAGCAGCCAGATAAGCCGACAAAGGGCTACTTGAAGAGATACAGACAGCTGGTCTCGTCAGCGGACCTTGGTGCGACATACAGGTAACGAGGGGGAAATGAAATGCAGTTAACGGGGGCGCAAATTGTACTTGAGTGTTTAAAGGCCCATGATGTAGATACAATATTCGGGTATCCTGGTGGTGCGGTAATTCCACTCTATGATGCACTTTATGATCAGATGGATGCATTCACCCACATTCGCTCTGCTCACGAACAAGGCGCTGTCCACGCTGCAGACGGATACGCGCGTTCGACGGGTAAGCTCGGGGTTTGTTTTGCAACATCCGGACCTGGAGCAACGAACACAGTAACCGGCATTGCTACCGCCTATATGGATTCGGTACCGATGGTTGTTATCACTGGACAGGTTCCAAGCATGCTGCTGGGACGTGATTCATTTCAGGAAATAGACATTACGGGCATGACACTTCCAATAACGAAGCACAGCTATCTTGTACGCGACGCAGCCGAAATTGCCAAGGTGCTGGATGAAGCTATGAGCATAGCTGTTTCAGGAAGGCCAGGCCCAGTACTTGTGGATATTACAAAGGATGCCTTCATAGCGTCCACAGAGTATGAGCCATTTGAGGACGGAATGAAAACCGTTCAGGACAGCCCTAAAATGGAGGGTGACTTGGATTTGGCCGTACAGTGGATCAATGAGGCTGAGCGTCCGGTTATTTACGCCGGTGGCGGTGTCGTTCTCGGCAGCGCTGAGCAAGGATTGGCTGAACTGGCGCAAAAAGGTGATATTCCTGTAGTGAATACACTCATGGGACTGGGTACGATTCCAAGACAAGATCCACTTTCCTTTGGACTTGTGGGCATGCATGGATTTTCAGAGACCAATATGGCTGTTATGGAGAGTGATCTCGTCATAGCTATAGGCGCACGTTTCAGTGACCGCGTTATCGGTAATCCAGATAAGTTTGCCAGCGGTGCGAAAATAATTCATATCGACATTGACAAGACAGAATTTGACAAGAATATGACTGCCGATTTGAGGCTGTGCGGCGATTTGCATGTATGGATGAAGTCGCTGACATACGCTATTGAAAAGAAAGACCGCAGTGCATGGCATACAGCCATCAACAAGGAAAAACAAGATTCACGTTTTCTTAACGAAGACATTAATCCTAAAAAGATACTGGAGTCGGTGCATGCGCATATCGGTGATGCTATTGTGGCTACAGATGTAGGACAGCATCAGATGTGGACTGCACAGTACTGGCCTTTTGAAAGGACCAGACAGTTCATGACATCCGGCGGACTTGGCACAATGGGCTATGGTCTGGGCGCAGCAATGGGGGCAAAGGTAGGCAACCCTGAAACACCGGTCGTACTCATCACGGGTGACGGCAGTTTCAGAATGAACTGCAACGAATTGTCCACACTCGCAGCCGACAACATTCCAGTTACAATCATCCTGATGAACAATGGTGCCCTGGGCATGGTAAGACAGTGGCAGAAGCTGTTCCAGAAGGAGCGTTACTCACAGACGTGCATTGGTGAGGAAATCGACTATGTCAAACTGGCAGACGCCTACGGCATAAAAGGATTTAAAGTAACAAGCGCAAAAGAGCTTGAAACGGCACTCGCATGGGAAGGGCACGGAAAAGAGCCTGTTCTAATAGATTGCCATATTGAAAAGGATGAAGATGTATATCCGATCGTCCCACCAGGACGACCGATATCGGAATTTATTCTCGGTTAGCCTCGAGAATACATCTTAACTTCATACAAACAACTTTCCTTAGCCCGCTGCATGTGCAGCGGGTTCTTTTTTGCGAAAGAGACAAAGAACTGCAGCTTAGAATCAGCAAATGCCTTCATCATGTTCACATGAATGAAGGCATTTGCTGATTCTAAGCTATTGGTCGTGGCTAACGACCAGGGCAATCGGAGATTGCACGGTGCAGTTCGTACTAAGATAAACATAAACAGAAACTCAAGCGTCAGCAAGCTTTCAAATTGCACCCGTGCAATTTAAATATTCCTATATAAACCGCAGTTCTTATACCGATGCCGAAGCAATCGAAAATTGCACAGGCACACACCGGGAAAATAATCTAAACTGTAAGTCTTACCAATAATGTAATCCCTAAAACGAAATATCCATAAGCCTATCTCCAAAATTCGAGTTTTTTCGATTACTATTCAATTACAATCACATTTAACGTCTTGATACACCTTGCCATAAAATGTATATTTCTAATTAATGGATTAATATGAATTATATTCATTTATTCGAATTTCAAAATAGTGAATAGTCACTATATCAAGGGGGGGAAGTTTCATGACTAGGTTCATTAAAGTGCTGGCATCTGCATTGCTGTTTGCTGTTGAATATTTCTTTGTGGCAATCTACTATCCAAAGGAACACGCGCGTCTTGCTCTGCAGCAGGGTGAAAGCATGGAGGTCTTCCAAAGCCTTCAAACGCTGCGCTTCGTCTATAGCTACTTGTGGATTGTGCTTCTTGCGATCCTCTTCATCATTTGGCGCAGGGAACTTCAAGAGTTAGTAAAGACAGCTATGTCAGGGAGGAAATAATGACAGAAGAAAGAGAGTATCAACCGGGATCGGATACGCAAACAACCTTGGCCCAACCAACGAATCAGGAGAGTAATTCAAAGAAGGCGTCAAGGTTAAGACCTAAGTTCAGTGCACCAAAAATGCCATCTGGTGGCGGTGGCGGGAAAAATATGAAGACGATTGTCATAGCGGCTGTGGTTCTGATTATTGCTTTCATGGCATTCACATCATTTAGAAGGCCATACGATAGACCGGAAATCATTACAATCCAGTCCAATGAAACGGCTTTTCTGGTTCCAGTAATCAGCAAATCTGAAGACCAAAAGCAGTTCTTAAGCGAAGATGACATGCTTCGCCAGCTGGTTAATGAAAAGGATATACGTATTTCTCATTACTGGCTGCAGACCGGCCGTCTTCCAAGTCATGGAGAATGGCGCGCCAGTGAGCGCCTGCTGATTGTTGACAGAACACCCATCACGCGTGAATGGGTCAATGGTCCAAATGGTACGAATCCCAATGCGGATGAAGCCATAAAAGTCGAAGCGAAAGACTCCATTACCTTTTATAGTGGCATGAACTGTACTGCTATGATCAAGGAGTCCGATGCAGTAAAATACCGGTATAACTACGGAGAACGGTCACTCGCGTCGATTATGGACACGGAAATCAGACCCATGGTTGAAGCGCTTTATGCCGAAATTGCTGGAACAATGCCTTACGAACAGGTTATATCGAGCAAGGATCAGATCATCAGTTACATTCGCTTAGGCAGAAGTGAAACTGATTATGTTGCGGCTATACCCGCTGAGTTTGATGAAAACGGCAATGAAATCGCACCTTATCAGCCTTCAGTACCTGCACAAAAGGATGTCATTGGTGTCATTCAATATTTCAAGGATAGGGGAATTACAATATCCGTACTTGGTATGAAAGGCGGTCTTGCACCGGAAAATGCCGAGATTCAAAAGGCCATTGACGACAAGTTCAAGGCTGAAAAAGAATACCAGACACAACAGGCAATAAATAAGAAGAATGTTGAAAAGTCACAATCGGAAGCACAGGCCAAGCTAGAAGCTCAAAGAGCTTTGAATCAGCTGAAAATCGAACAGGCCCAGGCTGAAGCAGATGCTGTAAAAATCAAGGCATCTGTTATAGAACAGGAAATGGCTCTCAAGAAAATCGAGGTCATGATCATGAATGCCGAAGCTGAACTGCAGCGTGCAAAGAACTGGCAAGGTCAGTACCCGAGTACACTTGTTACAGATTCAGAAAATGCAAATATGTTTCTTGGCTTGCCTGGCCTAACAGGTGGATCAACTGCGCAAGAGTAAATAAATAGGGTGATGATAAAAGCTTAGAGTCCAAATGATTCTAAGCTTTTCTTATAGGGGATACCAGGTGATTGCAAGTTTTCTCAGCAAAGAAGGCAAATTTGCTAAATTTGTCCAAATATCGTAACATAGTCTTAACGTCATCATGGATTTATAATGAAATATTGTACAATTTTATAATCGGAATTATCTGATTATTTGTTATAATAATAGAGATGAATA
Source organism: uncultured Acidaminobacter sp. (assembly GCA_963678925.1). Lineage (GTDB taxonomy): Bacteria > Bacillota > Clostridia > Peptostreptococcales > Acidaminobacteraceae. The sequence goes on from OY787533.1 coordinate 2,878,301, forward strand.
CCTATAAGGAGAGTGAACTATGTCAGACATGAATGAGTTCATGGACGAAATTGACAAGTCCATGACGAAACTGGAAAAGGGTACCGTTCTAAAGGGTACAGTAATGACAGTCTCAGATGAGGATGTCATTGTTAATATTGGACATATGTCGGATGGCATCATATCCAAGAATGAGATCAGCGCTGAAAGTGGAAAAGCCCCTTCAGAAGTTGTGGCAGAAGGCGACGTCATCAATGTCTATGTCATGAAGGCGGACGATGGCGAGGGCAATGTTGTTCTTTCCAAGAAGCGTGCAGACCAAATTCTCGTTTGGGACGAGCTGCAGGCAGCGCAAGAATCGGGAAAGGCCATTGCGGTAACTGTTAAAGAAGCTGTTAAGGGCGGTGTTGTCGCATTTGTAAAGGGTGTGAGAGCATTTATTCCGGCATCACAGCTTTCTGTTGATTATGTTGAAGACCTTGAAGTCTTTGTGGGTAAGACAATGGATGCAAAAGTCATTGAGCTGAACCTGGAAAAGAAAAATGTTGTTCTGTCAGGCAAGGAAGTTGAGCTTGAAGCACTCAAGGAGAAACGCAAGGAGCTATGGGCGTCGCTTATGCCTGGCCAAATGATGAAGGGTCAAGTCAAGCGTCTTGAAAAGTTTGGTGCATTCATTGATATCGGTGGCCTTGATGGTCTTGCCCACGTTTCACAGCTTAGCTGGAAACGCGTGAAGCATCCGAGCGAAGTCGTAAGCATTGGCGATGTGGTGGATGTTGAAATTCTTGAGGCCAACAAGGACAAGAATCGTATATCCCTGAAAGTACATGGCGTACAGGAAAACCCATGGGACAATATTTCCAATTTCCACTCAGTAAATGATGTGGTTAAAGGCACGGTTGTACGTGTTGCTGATTTTGGCGCTTTTGTACAGCTTGAATCAGGTGTTGAAGGTCTGGTTCACGTATCTGAGATTTCAAATGAGCACATCAAGCATCCGAAGGATGTACTTCAGACAGGCCAAGAGGTAGAAGTACGTATTTTGGGTATAAAGCCTTCAGAAGAGAGAATGAGCCTTTCTATCAAGGCGGTCGATGATGAGAGCGCTGAAATTGAAGAGGCAATCGAGGAATTTGCACAGGAAGGCGATGCGTCAGCAACACTGGCCGATGTTCTTGCTGACAAACTAAAGGATTTCTTTAAGGAGTAGTCACTATGAAAGATAAGCCGAGCAGAAGAGTGGTGCTGTGTTCTGGAAATAACAACAGACCGAAGGTTCAGTTCAAGTTCAGTTTCATTCATCTTGAAATAAATAGGCGTCCATTCCTGTTTCTGATGCGGTTTCTGCTGGGAACGACCTTGTTGCTGTGCTGGCTTAGAAAGCGTAGAGACACATTGAATACCCATATGGATTAAGAGTTAGGGCTGTCACCCGAGGTCGAATAGACTTTCGTGACAGCTCTTTTATTTATATTTCGCCTACCAAAGACCATCGTGAGCATCTTTGCTATAATATTCTTAAAGACGGTTTTTTAGGTTGAACCCGGATTCGATTTGGAATGTATTGATGCGGTGCGACGTCCATTAGAGGTGTGTACCGCAGCCGTGGATTTCAAGAATACTCAGGGTTAAAGAAATAGATGTGAGGATAATATGGATTTTGTCGTACTGGATTTTGAAACAACTGGATTACGAAATGAAGATACAATAATCGAAATAGGGTACGTTTGGATAAAGGATGGCACAGTAAAGGATATGAGAAGCACACTTGTGAACCCTGGACGCAGTATTTCCAGACGTATAACCCAGATTACCGGGATTACCAACGCCATGGTCAAGGATGCCCCGGAAATCGCTGAAATAATTGAGAAGTTTTCAAAGTTTCTCAGGGGAAAAATCATTGTAGCCCATAATGCTGGATTTGATATGCGTTTTTTGAACAATGCGCTTGAACATGCGGGTTTGGACCGGATCAATGAATACATCTGTACCATGCGCATGTTTCGCGGATATAAGAAAAAACTTGGTGTAACGGACTCTGGAGTAAAACTCTCAGATTTGACGGCTTATTTTGGACTTCATAACGATAATGCCCATAGGGCGCTGGATGATGCCAAAGTCACTGCAGATGCATTTCTGCAAATGAATGAGGTTGTCAAGTGGGAGGACTGGGTATCTGGAAAGCCGGTGAAGAAGCAGAGTACTCGGGCAGCGGCCTACATGGAGCATCTGGATGCTGAAATGGCAATTGAGGATATTGCGTTTGAAATGAATGTCAAAGTCTCTACTGTCATGAAGTATTTTCTTGATTGGATCACTGAAAACAATTACAAATGCTATCGCACATTTCTATTAAGTGCCCTTCCAAGCGCCCAGCTATGCAGGGCTGTCAGCGAGCAAGCCCGTCACGAGGACAGGGTGAAAAGACTTTATCAGCTGTTTGAAGGCCAGGTTGAGTTCGGCCAGGTGCAACTCATACTAAGACTCAAACAGCTTGAAATACTGGATGCGTTCATGGAGGAATTAAAATGAGAAAGAAGCCTTTAAAGCTAGATGATCAGACGAAAAAGAGAATGATAGAGGATATCCGTGTCTTCTTTGACGAAGAGCGTGGTGAGGATATTGGGGATTTGGCAGCGATGCTTGTTCTTGATTTCTTCATGGATAATTTGGGCGCTGAAGTTTACAATCAAGGCGTTCGTGATGCACTTCGGTATATGAGTGAGCGCATAGAAGACGGCTATAGTCTAGAAAAATAGAGGTTGATAAGAGGAGGGCGCACATGAATGCTTCTGAAGCAAAAATTACAGATGCACAGGAAATATTTGAATTTTGTCAGAGTTTAAAAGAGGAAGAGGCAGAGATGTCATTCGCTGAAATCAAGTCCATAGATGAAGTCGAATCATGGCTAGGGGATTCCAGAGAGCATCTGTTCATTTTAAGGGAATCAAACCGTGTTATCGCATTGCTTAAGGCCAGACAGGGCGGTAGCGGGCGCGAACACAGCGCATTCATGTCGGCGGCAGTACTCAAATCCAGACGCGGGAAAGGTCTTGTGAAAAGCATCAGCGACTTTGCTTATCCTAAATTGCATGAACGCGGTATGTGCATACTGCGTGCCTATGTATACAGTAACAATCATGCGTCAATCAGTGCGGTTCTGAAAGAGGGATTCAGCTGTACGGGGGCGGTTCACATGCACCATAAGCATCCTGAGACGGGTGCCTGGATAGACGATATGATTTTTCAGAAACTGATATAAAAGGGGAGACTGAAATGAGGAAGACAGTAGTATTCTTTAGCGCAGTCGCTCTACTTCTGCTGACTGCGGCAGGGTGCTCCGGAGGACAGGGCGTGGACTATTCAAGGCAGATTGAAGACATGGACCTCGTTGTGACAGCACAGCAGGGACGTATACAGAATCTTGAAAAAGAGCTGGCAGACTTGAAATTGTCACTCGCAAGCCTAGAGGGTAAAGTGTCCGAAATGCCGGTTGAATCCGCTATGGACACTGGTCTTATGGAAAATCTGAAAAAGGAGAACGAAGAGCTGGTCAGAATGCTTTTTCAAGCCATGGCAGCAGGTATCCAGCGTGAGACACTTGAGGCATTTATAGAAGACCATGAGGCGGTATACACATTTGGACAAGGCCAGAGCAATGGCCAATTGCCATTTTGGGTGACTGACGGATCTGAAAGTGGAGACCTCTACATGCACAGCTCTGAACTGGGAAGTATTCAGCGCGTAGATGTTTTTGAAAACATTGAGGCCCTGAGCTGGGCAGATGATGATACCTACTTCCTTGTGGAGACAAAGTCGGATGCGCTGGGGACAGGGTACATCTATGATTCAAAGGCGCTGAAGAAGCTTGGAAGTTTTGAATATAAAGGGATGCCTGTTTGGGGGAATACCTTCATTGTCTACCTGAATGAAAATCCATCGATTCTTTATACAGGAACTGAGACAAGCCAAATGCACGCAACTGGTGTGTTTTTCTATTCTTTCTCAAACCATAAATTTGCAGTCATCGATGCTGGCGGGAAGGATTATAACTGTTCAGAGCTAAGTGTTGATGAGAGTGGAGGAATCAACTATATTCAAATCAATAAGGATGGAACACAGTCCTTTGTGCGTTTTCAAATGAACTAGAAAAGGAGTCCCTATGAAAATATGGCCTTTGGGAGTCGGCGGCTGGATTCCTGCCCATAATCGGCAGACATCTGCATTCCTTATTGAGTATAAGGAAAGACTCATATTGATAGATGCAGGCACGGGCACCGCTAACCTTTCCGGCTTTGCATCCCTATTGTCGAAGTACAAAGAAATGGATCTGATTCTGACGCATTATCATCAAGACCATGTCAATGGCATGTTTTATTTGCCCAAATATCTTGAAGGCTACACCTTGACCATTTGGGGACCCGGCGCACCGTATTATCCAGAGGGCTGTAGGGGTGCAATGGAAACGCTCTTCGCCCAGCCCCTTGCGACAACGGGCTATGAAACACTGGCTGAAAGGGTGGTGTGCAGAGACTATGGGGAAGCGGGATTCAAATTGGGCGATATTGAAATCAGCATATTTCCACAGAAACACACGCTTCCGTCATTTGGTATAACCCTTGATGACAAGCTTCACATTGCAACAGATACCAAGCCTGAAAAGGAAGTGTTCCAGAAGCCGGTTGAACTTTTATTGCACGAATGTTGGGTAAAAGAGGAAATTGATGCAGGAGAACACACCAGCTTGGAAGAAATATTAAAAGTACACAAATTCCATGGACATATAAAGCATATTGGTCTCATACACAGAAATCCAACCTACTCCGATATACATTATGCAAGCTGGTTAAAACCACCAGTGTTTGTGGTCATGGAGAATCAGCTGATAGAAATTTAGTTGCCTCAATTTTCAAAATAGTATGGTTATAATGATAAAACAGGCATTAAACCCCTAACAAAAGGGTATAAATCAGCTGAAATCACAAACCGCACAGAATGGGGGAATACATATGGCAGAAAAAAATATTAATTTGGACAAGTTCAAATTGTCACTGGATAGATTAACTGCTCCTTGTGAAATGGACTGCCTGAGCTTTGGATCAACAGAAGAACTGGCACCGCTTCATGGCATTATCGGACAGGACAGGGCATCCAAGGCAATGGATTTCGGACTCTCAATACGTAAACGCGGATATAACATTTACGTATCGGGTTCATGGGGCACTGGTCGAAACAGCTATGTGCGTCTGTTGACTGAAGAACAGGCCATCAAGCGTCCTGTTCCAAATGACTGGATATACGTGAATAATTTTAAAGATTTTCACAATCCCATAGCCCTGAGCTTTGATCCTGGACAGGGCAAGGAGTTCATAAAGATATTCGAAAGGACAATCGAGTTCCTGAAGAAGGAAATCAAAAATGTCTTCAACAGCAAGGATTATGAAAACACAAAGGCCATGGTCCTTCAGGAGTATACGCGCAACAGCGAAAAAATCATTGATGAGCTCAATGTCATTGGCGAAAAATACGGTTTCATGTTTACCCAGAATGAACGCGGTTTGGTAAGCATTCCGTTGCGCGATGGCGAGCCGATGAGTGAAGAGGAATACAGGAGCATTACGGATGATGAGTATGAAAAACTCCGTTCCAATTCCAACAAGCTGAGCCTTGAAACTGTCGAGCTATTCAATAAGCTCAAGCAGGAAGAGGAAGATTACAGACAAAAAGTGAAGAACCTTGATGAGCAAATGACACGACGTGTCGCAAGCTATCATTTGATGAATATTCGAGATCGATTCAAGACCAATGAACGGGTGAAGACCTACTTGGATTCCGTTGTTGATGATATTGTCGAGAATGTGGACCATTTCAGATCGGAAAACGAGAACACGCAGCAGCAAAATCCGCTGATGATGTTCCAGGCGCGCAACACAGAAGCCTTCTTTGACCGCTACAAGCTGAACATGTTCATTGACAACTCTGATAAGAAGCATGCACCGATTGTATTCGCGTCAAATCCGACCTATTACAATCTTCTGGGCCGTATTGAATACAAAAATGAGCTTGGGGTAATGAAAACAGATTTCACAATGGTCAAACCAGGCGCCCTGCATGAGTCAAACGGCGGGTATCTCATCGTACTAGCCAAGGATATTCTAGTGAATCCTCTGGCCTGGATGAGCCTGAAGCGGGCTTTGCTGGATGAAAAAATCCAGATTGAATCCATTGGAAGTCTTACGGGATCTATCGTTTCTACGACACTGAAACCGGAGCCGATTCCACTGGATATCAAAATTATTGTGATTGGCGATCCGAGAACATACCAGCTTCTCTACGCCTATGACGAGGAGTTTAGAAAGCTCTTCAAGATCATGGCGGACTTTGAGACAACACTCGACCGCGACAAGGACACCATTGAGAAAATATCCAGATTCATTGCACGCCATGTGCACAAGGACAATCTGCGTCACTTCAGCAAGAGCGCTGTTGGGAAAATCATAGAGTTCAGCTCAAGGGAAGCCGATGACCAAAACAAGCTCAGCTCCCATCTGAACAAGCTCGTTGATGTCCTGTACGAAGCGGACAGCTGGGCAGAGTACTATGGTGATGAGTACGTTGAAGCAGAGCATGTGGACAAGGCCCTTAAGGAGCTGGAACATAGAAATAACAAAATCGAAGAAAAAGTGCTTGAAATGTTTGAGACGGGAGACTATCTCATCGACGTAGAAGGTAGAAAAGTTGGCGAAATCAACGGACTTGCTGTTATGGGCACTGGCCAGTACCGATTTGGAAAGCCGAGCAAAATCACGGTTTCCACTTACAAGGGCAGAGCTGGTATTGTCAATATTGAAAGAGAAGTACGAGCATCGGGCTCCAGTCATGATAAGGGCATCATGATTCTTACAGGATACCTTGGACAGAAATTTGCTCAGAAGAAGCCTTTGGCACTTACTGCCCAGGTTGTCTTTGAGCAGCTCTATTCGGGGGTCGATGGCGATTCAGCATCCAGTACGGAGCTTTATGCGATTCTGTCCAGCCTTTCAGGTGTTCCAATCAAGCAGCATATTGCCGTAACGGGTTCTGTGAACCAGCGTGGTGAAATTCAGCCGATTGGTGGCGTGAATGAGAAAATTGAAGGTTTCTTCAAGGTCTGCAAAATGAAAGGTCTTACTGGTGAACAGGGTGTTATGATTCCGCATCAGAACGAGAAGAATCTCATGTTGTCCAGGGAAGTCCTAGAAGCAGTTGAGAGTGGACAGTTCCATATTTATTCTGTACACACAATCGATGAGGGTATTGAGGTGCTCATGGACATGAAGGCTGGAGAACGTACACGCAATGGCAGATTTGCCAAGGGCACACTGTACAATCTTGTCGACAAGCGTCTGGAAGAGCTGGCTGAGCCGGTTGCCAAGCGTGCAACAGATGCTAAAAGGGAAAAGAAATCAGATACAGAGGACTCAGCTGCAGAAGCTACTGAAGATAATAAAAAGAAGAAGTAACCTATGAGTATATCTGTAGATGAATAGTAATGAAATGTAAGATTAAGACCACTTCATATATATCTAGAAGTGGTCTTTTTAATTATGGTTAAGTCAATTCGTTAAGAAAAACTTGACATTCAATTTAATTTAACGGATAATTAAATTGAATGTTGCGTATGTAATGAAATGAGGTGATTATCGCAACAATTTTAATGGATAATATAACATTTTACTATGATGGTGCATTGAAGCCGATTTTCAAGGATGTCACTGTTTCGATTGATCCTGCATGGAGACTCGGAATTGTTGGTAGGAATGGTATTGGAAAATCAACATTTCTATCAATTGTTTCAGGCGAATTAGAGCCACAGCGTGGCACCGTAAAACTGCCGGAATACGTGTCGGTATTTCCTGTAAATATTGAAAATCCAGATAGGTGTGTGAGAGATATTATAAAATCACTTATTGGTCCATTTAGGGAAATTGAAGAGTCCTTAGCTCAATTGGCTGGTAAAACGGACGCGTGCAGCTTACATAGATATGGTGAGCTTGCAGAAGCCTATGCGTTTTATAGGGGCTATGAAATCGATGCACTAATCGAAAAAGAAATCACACAGCTATATCTTGAATTTGAACTACTTGATAGGCCTTACATGGAACTTTCGGGAGGCGAACGTACAAAAATACAGCTTGCAGCCTTGTTTTTGCGTCCGCAACACTATCTGCTTATCGATGAACCGACGAACCATCTTGATATTATTGGTCGTGCTGAAGTCGCTGATTATCTGAGACGGAAGAGGGGGTTTGCGCTGGTATCTCATGATCAAGCATTTGTAGATGAATGCTGTAATCATATTATGGAGATCAACAAAGCGGGTGTAAGCATAGAAAAAGGCAACTATAGCAGCTGGGCCCTAAATAAACGACAATTTGAATCGTTTGAGCTAAACAAGAAAGAAAAGTTGGCGAAAGAAATAGTTCAGCTTGAGCGTGCGTCAAAACAGGCGCGGGGATATTCGTCAGCAAAAGAGAAGGAGAAACGCGGAAGCTATGATAAAGGATTTGTAGGTGCGCGTGCAGCCAGACTCATGAAGCGGGCAAAGAATATTGAAAGCCGACGAGAACAGAAAATTGATGCTGTAAAATCGTTGCTCCAGACATATGAGCCAATACGATCTTTAGAAATAAAGCAAGAAGACCTCTTAGTTCATAATTATATGAGATTGCATGAGGTTGATTTTTCGTATCCAGGAAATCTGATACTTGAAGACATTACATTCGATATTGAGAAAGGTGACCGGATTTGGATTCGAGGTGGAAACGGAAGTGGAAAAACCACACTACTTCGTATTCTAAGTGGTGAGCTGATACCTACGAGCGGCTTCGTGCATAAGGCAATAGATCTGAAGATCTCAACAGCTTATCAGGAGATGCCAGTAGTGCGTGGAATGGTCAGTGACTATTTAAAGGCCTGTGGAACCTCAATAACGGGTTTTGTGCGCATGCTGGATTATTTCAATATGGGAATAGAATATCTGGATAGAAGAATAGAAACGCTGAGTGAAGGAGAACGTAAGAAGCTTGATATTGCTAGGGCCTTTTCATCAAGTGCACCGCTGTATATTTGGGATGAACCTCTTAATTATATGGATTACCATTTTAGAGTACAACTTGAAGAGGCGGTGCTTAAATACAGACCGACCGTGATATTTGTTGAACACGACCGGTCTTTTGCTGAAAAGATTGCTACCAAGATTATAGATCTGTAATTCTATGCAATGCAGCTTATGAACCTGGTTTCAGTAAAAATGCCATCTATCTTGATGTCATGTGGTTCAACGGGGATTTCGGATACAATTTGCAAATCAAATGCAAGCGCAATTTTTGGAACAGTCTTCTTCATGAGAGGAATGAGCTGGTCGTAGTATCCGCCCCCGTAACCAAGACGTTTTCCATCCTTGGTGAAGGCGACGCCAGGCATAAAGACGAAATCTATATCCTCTGTATTCGCAAAATCTTCATGTGTTTCCTTTGGCTCTAGAATTCCCAGAGGGGAAAGTTGCATATCCTCAAAACTGTGGATAATACAGAGCTCTAAGATGGCGCTGCCTTTTTTGACACGTGGAATTACAACAGTTTTATTGTTATCCCAAAGCCACTCGATAATTGGCTGCGTCTGGACTTCTTTTCTGAAATCCATAAAGATCATAATTGTATCAAAATCATTCAAACGCGCAGAAGCCATGATTCTATCCAGAATAGCATGGCTTTTTTCTTTTATCACATCTTCGCTTAAAGCCGTCCTTGCTTGTATCATTTCCTTACGAAGAGCTCTTTTCATAATGCATCCTCCAAAATTGTAATCATTATTTAATCAAAAACGTTTCGTAATCAAGGCTATACCTATTATAATAAATAGTAGAGGCTTTTAGATGAAAAATCCAGAATATTATCCATAAGCTAATGTAAAGACTGCTATATTGTCATGAGTTGGTCATAAGACAGATGAGCCAGTATTAATGAGAGGTGTTGTAATGATACGATTGCTTGGTGTATCAAAAAGATATTCTAACGGCATGTTGGCCGTTTCAGATATAAACCTTCATGTGAACAGAGGAGACTTTGTATTCTTGGTTGGAACAAGTGGTGCGGGAAAATCGACCATTATCAAGATGCTATTGAAGGAGGAAAACTGCACGAAAGGTAAAATTGTTGTAGACGATATAGAAATTACCAAACTCCACAGACGTAAGGTTCCATTCCTGCGCAGGAAGATGGGCGTGGTATTCCAGGACTACAGGCTGCTGCCCAATAAAACGGTTTTTGAGAATGTCGCCTTTGCCATGGAAATAACCGGTGCGTCGCAGAGAGAAATCCGTAAAAATGTCCCAATGATTCTGTCTGTCGTCGGGCTTGCTGACAAGCAGAAGTGCTATCCCAACCAGCTTTCGGGCGGGGAGCAGCAGCGTGTTTCGATTGCGCGGGCTATGATCAATAATCCGCCGATTCTCATTGCCGATGAGCCGACCGGCAATCTTGATCCGGAAACATCCTGGGAAATCATGAAAATCCTAAAACAAATCAATAGACGTGGAACCACTATCGTTATGGCCACCCATGATAGAGAAATTGTAGATGTTATGCAGCAGCGTGTTGTTGCGCTGGAAAACGGAAGAATCGTCCGTGATGAAATGGGAGGGCAGTACGGTTATGAAGATTAGTCAGTTCAGTTATACAATTCGCGAGAGTATTAAGAACCTCTGGAGGAACAGGCTGATGTCTTTTGCCTCCATGTCATCGGTTGCAGCAACGCTCATGATTCTAGGCATCATATTCATACTGATTCTCAACATTTCAAGTTTGGCACAAGGTGCCAAGGATCAATTCGATACCATTCAGGTCTATCTGGTTGACGATTTGGATGGCCAGCAGGTGGATCAGCTGGGCGAAGAGCTTTACAAGCTGGAAGGTGTCAAGGAAATATATTTTGAAACAAAACAGGATGCACTGAATAAAATGAAACTGGAGTGGGAAGACAACGCCTACCTCCTGGAGGGTCTTGAAGAAAATCCCCTTCCCAACTCATACATTGTCACGCTCTATGATATAGGCTATGCCGAATACGTCGTAGATGAAATCAGGCAAATGTCAGGTGTGGAAGAAGTCAAATTCTATCAGGATGTCGTTCTCAAAATCCTCGAAATTACAAATTACATAAAGAATATTGGCATGGTAATCATATTCATACTGGTTGCAATTTCAACGTTTATCATTCATAACACAATCAAGCTGGCCGTCAATGCAAGAAAGCGCGAAATTGGCATTATGAAGTATGTAGGCGCTACGAGCTGGTTTGTAAGATGGCCATTTCTGCTTGAGGGCACGCTCCTTGGCATCTTTGGGGCCCTTATCGCAATTGGCATACTCTATGTTGGGTACTCCTATACTTATGCCATGTTCACGTCGAAATTCTATGTGCTGATAGCAGCATATCTTGTAACCGCAAAGTCTGTAATATCAGACCTGCTGGTCATTTTTGTCGTGATAGGCGCTGGAATCGGCGCACTTGGCAGTCTATTGTCAATGAGAAGATATCTGCATGTTTAGGAGGGTCACATATGCTGGCAAATGAGAAAAGAAAAGGCATTCTGTTTCTACTGTGCCTGCTTCTGCTGCTTCCTGCGCTGCATCAGGATATCGCTTTTGGAAATGACGAAGTTCAGAATACAAACGATGAGCTCAACAAGATTGAAGACGAGCTTAAGGCGATCGATAAAGAGCGGTCCAATAAGACCTATGAGCAAAACAAGGTGCTTCGAAACATTCGGGATCTTGAAACGAATGTCAAGAAGCTTGAGTCAGAAATGACACGTTTAGGGGATGAGGTTGCGGCAACGGAAAGCAAAATCTACGAAACAGAAGAAAAACTCAAGGTGGCAGAAGAGGGCATCAGCATTAAGAAGGATCTGCTGAGCTCAAGGCTGCGCGTCATGTATAAGACGGGTAAGGTCGGTTACCTGGAAGTCCTTCTTGGGGCATCGGATTTTTCAGATCTTATGACACGGGTGGACATGCTTCAGAAGGTCTATACCCATGACATGAATCTGATAGATTATATGTCAGAGCAAAAGGACCTTGTGGTTGAGCGGAAGACACAGCTTGAGCAGTACAAGGATGAGCGGCAGGTTCAAATGAATGAGCTCAATGGCAAGAAAAGACTTCTTGAGGGAGATATGTCTCAGCTTGAAGGTGCTAAAGTTGCCCTTTCAAAGGACTTGAAGGCACTTGAAGCAAAAGAGGATGAACTCGAAGAAGATGCGAGAAAACTGACAGAAATTCTTAAGCAGCTGACGTTAAAGGAAACGTATGTAGGGGGCGAGATGATCTGGCCAACGCCAGGGTATACGCGTGTGTCGTCGCCATTTGGATATCGTATTCACCCTATTTACAAGACTAGAAAACTGCATACCGGTATAGATATTGCCATACCGACTGGTGGCGGCATTGTAGCAGCACAGTCGGGAACAGTCATTTATGCGGACTGGTATGGTGGTTACGGCAAGTGTATCATGATCGACCATGGTGGGGGAATTGTCACGCTTTACGCACATAACTCAAAAATTAAGGTAAAAGTGGGTCAACAGGTGACTGTTGGGGAATCAATATCAGAAGCAGGTGCAACAGGAAATGTAACTGGCGCACATCTGCACTTTGAAATACGTGTAAATGGAGAAATGACAGATCCACTGGAACGTGTCCAACCGTAGACGAAATTGAGGTGTCAAAATGTTTAATAAGAAAACGATGATTATTTGGGCAGTCGTATTGCTGTTGCTTACGAATACTGCAACAGGAACGGTTGTATACTTTGGAACGAGCATGTCGCAGTTGTCTTCACTGGAATCGGGAAATGGCGTGACCATTTCGAAAGAGGATTATGAGTATTATCAGTCGCTTCACAGTGATACAAAGGAAGCCATAGAGCTTGGGGACAAGCTTCTCATTACAAAGGATGAGTACAATACTCTCCTTGACGATCAGAAGACATTCAGCAAGGTCATTGAACTCAAAAATTTCATTATGGAGAACTACTATAAGGATTTTGACGAGACCCTGTTCATAGACGGCATTCTTAAAGGCCTTTTCATGTCACTGGACGATCCTTACTCAATCTACATGAACGAAGATGAGTTTTCACAGTTCAATGAGGACAATGAAGGTACCTACGGTGGGATCGGTGTGATTGTGGCACCAACTGATGACGGAATGATTACTGTCGTAGCGCCGATTGAAGATACGCCTGGTGAAGCCGCAGGCCTTAAATCAGGTGACAAAATTATCAAGGTTGAAGATATGGACGTTAATGCACAGCTTATGGATGAAGCCGTGAGCCGCATGAGAGGTGAACCGGGTACACCGGTGAACATCACGATTTTCAGAGAGTCTCTTGATGACCCATTTGAAGTATCGATTATGCGTGAGGAAATCAGATTGAAAACTGTGAAGTCCAGAATGCTCAACGACGGACTTGGCTATATTAGAATTTCTATGTTTGACCAGATAACAGCTGAAGACTTCAAAACCAATCTGGAAGAGCTTAAGAAGAATGACCTGAAGGGTCTGGTTATTGACCTGAGAAACAACCCAGGCGGGTCTTTGAGTGAAGTTGTTGAAATCGCTGATGAACTGCTTGGAAGTCAGATGATTGTCTATACGGAAAACCGTGTTGGACAGACGCATGAGTACAAGTCAGGCTTTATGAAGCTTGATGTACCAATGGTTGTACTTGTAAATGGCGGATCGGCAAGTGCTTCGGAAATTCTGTCCGGTGCGATTCAAGATTCCAACTCAGGACAAATCATTGGAGAGACAACATTTGGTAAAGGTATCGTACAGACCGTTATCCCACTAGATGATGGTACGGGCTTCAAGCTTACAACCTCACAGTACTTCACACCGAATGGAAGAAATATTCACGGCATCGGTATTGAGCCAGATGTAGCAATCGCCATGCCGGAAAGCTACTATGACATTGAAGAGCCAACTGACGCAGATGATGTTCAGCTTCAGAAAGCAATCGAGGTTTTACAAACTGAAATTGGAGAATAATTTATGAATAGAATTCCCTATATTGCGTATTTGCCAATAGTCATATTCTCGATAATCGCTTTTAAGCTCATCGACAGGATTGAATCGGTAGGAATTTTCATCCATCTGATTGTCAATATTCTCGTACCCTTCATATGGGCTTTTGTAATTGCATATCTGGCGAATCCGCTGCTCAGAAAAATTGAGACCAAACTTCGACTTGGGCGCGGAATCAGCGTGGCCATTGTTTATCTGGTCATTATCAGTGTGATCGGGCTGTTTTTCATCATGGTTATTCCAAGTCTGGTGCAAAGTATCACGGACATCCTTAAGAACGTTCCGGGGTATGTGAATACGGCTGAGGCGTGGGGAACAAGGCAGTATGAAGAACTTGAGCGTCTTGGATTCATAGAGTCCCTTGAAAACTTCGATTTGACGTCGGTACAGGAGTTGTTCGACAAGGCAAGTGCTTATTCCAATTCGATTTTGACGGGTCTTTTGACAGGCGTTCTGGGTGTGACATCCGGTGTGTTCAAAATATTCATTGGACTGATCATATCCATATACATGCTGAAGGACAAGGAAGCCTTCATCGATGGCATTCGTAGGGCAAATTATGCGCTGTTGAGGAAGGAACAGGCTGTTTCAATGGTTAAATTTATCCATGAAGCAGATGAGATATTCTCAAAGTATATTATTGGAAAGATGATAGACTCCCTGATTGTCGGCTTGATCTGTTTTGCCGGCATGTGGGCGATGAAAGCCCCTTATGCGCTGCTGATGTCAATCATTATCGGTGTGACGAACATGATTCCGTATTTCGGTCCCTTTATTGGTGCTGTGCCGGCCATATTCATCACACTCTTCACAAGTCCCATTACGGCACTTTGGGTAGGTCTTTTCATATTGGTCCTTCAACAGCTGGACGGATATATCATAGGTCCTTACATTCTAGGGGATTCAGTAGGTCTATCCCCGTTTTGGATCATACTCGCCATCCTCATTGGCGGCGGCTTGTTCGGTGTTCTTGGTATGTTGATTTGTGTACCGGTTATGGCTATTGTGAGAAATCAGTTTAACCGGTTCATCAATAAACGTCTTGAGGAAAAACATTTGAAGGCAGCTGAGCTTGCCCAAACTGAAAACTAAGATTAATACAAATGCCCCGGAGAAGAATAAATATTGACTCCGGGGTATAAATTTAGAATTCCATCACATTTTCATCACAATTTCATGTAAATTTACCCACATTCACGTGCTTTAATGAGAATAACAATACCCCCATATCCCACAAGAAAGATTCGGAGGTGTAAGAATGATTAGTGGTATTTCTAGTAGCAGCTGGCAATTGCAATCGATGCAAGCTCAGAACGCAAGTCCAAGTGACAAGTTCGCGGATACTGACATTAATGGCGATAACGCTGTTGATATGGATGAATTCCTAGAAGCGACTGAGAATGATGAAAAAAGTGAAGAGTTGTTTTCTAAAATTGACTCGGATAGTGATGGCAGTCTGACTGAATCCGAAATGAAGTCCTTCGATGATGAAATGAAGGAAAACATGGAGATGATGATGTCACAAGTCATGGGTCAAATGGCGGGCATGCAAATGGGTGGGCAACCACCAGCAGGCGGTCAGCCACCGTCAGGACCTCCACCAGCTGGTGGCCCAGGTGGTTCAGGCTCAATCGATGGTTCGTCCATACTTAGTGAAATGCTTTCCGCAACTGAAGAGTCGGAAGACAGTTCTGAAACAACTGACGCTGAAGAACTGCTTCAAGAGATTCTTGAACAGATTCAAGAAGCAAGTACTGCAAATGCAAGCGGTGACGAAGATGCAGTAGACTCACTGTTTGAAAAGCTCCAAACGTATTTGTAAAAAATTACACCGTCTTTCTAAAAATTAGGGAAAGAACCTCCGAATGGGTTGAGAGGTTCTCTTCTTTTTTTGCGGAAAAGGCAAAGAAATGCACGTAAATGCAGAAAGCCCCCTATCAAATGAAATTTGAATAGGGGGCTTTCTACATTTACGTATATGGCGCGACTAGCGACGTGAGCGACCGAAGGTTGCTCTGTGCATTTCAAAAGACAAATGAAAATGGCGCGACTAGCGACATGGGCAATTGAAAATTGCCCTGGCATTTCACACACATCATGCGCGCATGAATGTGTCCTTATGGCCGTTTTTGACTATTGGGCGCGTTAAGCGACCAGGGAAACCGGAGGTTGCCCGGTGCGGCTATAATGACATCTTTAAAGTGGATTGAAATTGTGATATATTAAAATCGCATATGGCTTACTCATGATACTTCTTTGGAATATGGGTAAGTTTACAAATAAGGTCCCATAGAAATTGACTCCTGTTGGTGAGTAGCATATAATGATAAAGTAAATCGAACAAACGTTTGGCATGAGGTGGACTATGAATGAGTTTAAGGTAATTTCAGAATTTGAGCCGATGGGCGATCAGCCTCAGGCGATAGAAAAGCTATCTGCCAGTATTGAGAAGGGCAAGAAGTGTCAGACGCTTCTTGGTGTTACTGGATCGGGCAAGACCTATACCGTTGCGAAGGTGATTGAAAAGGTACAGAAACCAACGCTCGTCATCGCACATAACAAGACCCTTGCAGCACAGCTCTGCAGTGAGTTTCGCGAGTTCTTTCCAGAAAATGCAGTAGAGTACTTCGTTTCGTATTACGATTATTACCAGCCTGAAGCATACGTTGTTCATTCGGACACATTTATTGAAAAGGATTCATCTATAAATGATGAAATAGATAAACTGCGCCACTCCGCAACTGCATCGCTCTATGAACGCCGGGATGTCATCATTGTTGCATCCGTGTCATGTATCTATGGACTTGGCGCGCCTGTGGACTACAAGAATTTGGTGCTGTCTCTCAGACCGGGAATGGAGAAGTCGAGAGAGGAAATCTTATCGAAGCTTGTCGACATACAGTATTCACGCAATGACATCAACTTTGTCCGCAACACCTTCCGTGTACGTGGCGATGTCATAGAGATTTTCCCTGCAGCGGCATCTGAGAATGTTGTACGCGTTGAACTCTTTGGTGATGAAATTGACAGAATTACAGAGGTGAACGCTCTGACGGGTGAGATTATCGGTCTGCGTGAACACGTCTCAATTTTCCCGGCATCCCATTATGTAACGAGCAAGGAAAATATTGAACGCGCAGTTGTTGCAATCGAGGAAGAGCTTGAAGAACGCATCGCATATTTCAAAAATGAAGGTAAGCTCGTTGAAGCCCAGCGTATTGAACAGCGCACCCGTTACGATATTGAAATGCTTCGGGAAATGGGATTTTGTCAGGGTATTGAAAACTATTCAAGACATATCAACAATTTGCCTGCTGGTAGAAGACCCTATACACTCATGGACTATTTCCCAGAGGATTTTCTCGTTGTGGTCGATGAGTCCCATGTAAGTCTTCCTCAAATACGCGGCATGTTCGGCGGAGACCGGTCGAGAAAACAGAATCTGGTGGATTATGGCTTCCGACTTCCGTCAGCGCTTGACAACCGTCCGCTTAACTTCGAAGAATTTGAGGAAATCATGCCTCAGGGACTCTTTGTAAGTGCCACACCTGGACCGTATGAGAAGGATCACAGTGCTGAAATCGTACAGCAGATTATCCGACCGACTGGCCTGCTCGATCCCCTTATTGATGTGCGCCCTGTTTCAGGGCAGATTGATGATTTGTATACAGAAATCATCAAGCGTATCGAGAAAAAGGAGCGGGTACTGGTTACGACACTCACAAAAAAAATGTCAGAGGATTTGACCGACTATTTCAAGGAAATGGACTTGAAGGTCAAATATCTGCACTCTGATATAGATACCCTGGAGCGTATGAAAATCATAAAGGAGCTGAGGTCCGGTACCTTTGACATACTCATTGGAATCAACCTGCTCAGAGAGGGTCTGGACTTGCCGGAAGTTTCCCTTGTGGCAATACT
Organism: uncultured Acidaminobacter sp.; assembly: GCA_963678925.1. Taxonomy (GTDB): domain Bacteria; phylum Bacillota; class Clostridia; order Peptostreptococcales; family Acidaminobacteraceae. The sequence goes on from OY787533.1 coordinate 2,896,330, forward strand.
TGACGCAGATAAGGAAGGCTTCCTACGATCAGAGACCTCCATGGTCCAGACAATTGGACGTGCTGCGAGAAATGCCAATGGTTTTGTCATCATGTATGCCGACAAAATCACACGGTCCATGCGTGTTGCAATTGATGAAACGAACCGTCGACGTGAGCTCCAAAATGCCTACAATGAAGAACACGGAATCATTCCTATGACGATTAAGAAGAATATCCACTCCGTTATCGAGGCGACAAAAGCAGCAGAGGATGAGGCTGAGTATCAAGCGGTTCTGGATGAAGATGTTCTTGAAGTGGAATCTATTGAAGACTATATTCAAGAACTTGAACAGGAAATGATAGCTGCTTCCCAGGCGCTTCAGTTTGAACGCGCCGCAGAGCTTCGTGACAGGATTATAGAACTCAAATCAAAACTGGAAGGTAAATAGAAGCAGTTTTATAGATATCAGAGGTGGAGCATGAATAAAAATTATATTGAAGTAAAAGGTGCCAAGGAGCACAATCTTAAAAATATTGATATCAAATTGCCGCGTGACCAGATGATTGTCGTTACAGGTCTGAGTGGCTCAGGAAAATCATCACTTGCGTTTGACACAATTTATGCTGAGGGACAGCGGCGCTATGTTGAAAGTCTTTCTGCGTATGCTAGGCAGTTCCTGGGACAGATGGAAAAACCGAATGTCGAGTACATCGAAGGACTGTCGCCTGCAATTTCCATAGATCAGAAAACAACAAGCAAGAACCCTAGATCAACGGTTGGAACGGTTACGGAAATATATGACTATCTCCGTTTGCTTTACGCACGTGCAGGCATCCCTCATTGTCCGGTTTGTGGAGAGGAAATTTCCCAGCAATCAGTAGACCAGATTGTTGACCAGGTTATGGCCCTTGAAGAACGGACAAAAATTCAGATTTTAAGCCCGGTAGTACGTGGTAAAAAAGGTACACACAAGAAGGAACTCAACCAGCTCAAAAAAGAAGGCTTCGTTCGTGTGCGTGTCAATGGTGAGCTACGAGAGTTTTCTGAGGAAATCACACTCGATAAGAATAAGAAGCACAACATAGAGGTTGTTATAGACCGTGTCATTATCAAGGCCGAATCAAAGCAGCGGATTTCCGATTCAATTGAGACAGCGCTGAAGCTTTCAGACGGTCTTGTGATTGCAAATGTCATCGATGGAGATGACCTAACCTTCAACACGAATTTTTCCTGTTCGGAACATGGTCTGGGAATTGCAGAGATGGAACCGAGAATGTTTTCCTTCAATGCGCCGTATGGAGCGTGTGACTCCTGTAAGGGCCTTGGACATCTTCAGCGTGTCGATCCAGAACTTGTGGTGCCGGACATGTCCTTAAGTGTGAACGAGGGGGCTATTGCGCCCATTGCTTCTTCTGGAGAGGGAACCTATTACGTACAGATGGTGGAGTCTGTTCTCAACTTTCATAAGACCAGCATGGATACGCCGTTGAAGGATATGAAGAAGGACGTCCTTAATGACATTCTGTATGGTACTGGGGACAGAATCATTGAGTTCCACTATGAGAGCAAGTACGGTGGGGTCAGAAAGTACAAGGCGCCGTTTGAGGGAATCATTGGAAACCTTGAACGACGTTACAAGGAAACAAATTCAGACTATATGCGACAGAAAATTGAGGAGTTTATGAGCCTGACGCCTTGCAGTGCATGTGGCGGTAAGCGTTTGAAGCCTGAGACCCTTGCGGTGACATTCAGTGGGAAGAATATTATCGAAGTCACTGAAATGTCTGTGAAGAAATCTCTTGAGTTTTTTACAAATCCGACTATGACGGAAAAACAGGAAAAGATTTCAGAACAGATTCTAAAAGAAGTGGTTGCACGACTGTCTTTTCTTAAGAATGTTGGACTTGAGTACCTGACACTTGCGCGGGCAGCTGGGACACTATCTGGTGGGGAGTCGCAGCGGATTCGTCTTGCAACCCAGATCGGTTCAGGGCTTGTGGGCGTTCTCTATATTCTTGACGAGCCGAGTATTGGCCTGCATCAGCGGGATAACGCACGACTTCTGACAACACTTAGAAGACTGACTAACATTGGCAATACATTGATAGTTGTTGAACATGATGAAGAGACCATAGAGTCTGCAGATTATATTGTGGATATCGGTCCTGGCGCTGGTGAACATGGCGGTTATATCACTGCAGAGGGAACGCTGGAGGATATTCTCAACAATGAAAATTCCCTGACTGGAAAATATCTGTCTGGAAAACTTTCGGTAGATGTGCCTGAGAAGCGTAGAGAGCCGAAAGAAAACTGGATCCGGATCAAAGGTGCGGAGGAGAATAATCTGAAAAAGGTCAATGCGGATATTCCAACTGGTGTGTTTACATGTGTAACAGGTGTATCCGGTTCAGGCAAGAGCTCCCTTGTAAATGAGATCCTTTATAAGGCAGCGGCATCGACACTTTACAGAACGCGTACTCGGCCGGGTAAGCATAAGAGCATAGAAGGCCTTGAGCACATCGACAAGGTCATTGATATTGATCAGTCGCCTATTGGCAGAACACCAAGGTCCAATCCGGCAACCTACACAGGCGTATTTGACCATATCCGAAATCTCTTTGCGGCTACGAATGAAGCGAAAATAAGAGGCTACCAGAAAGGCCGATTCAGTTTTAACGTTAAAGGTGGACGCTGCGAATCCTGCAAGGGTGATGGCATTATCAAAATCGAAATGCACTTTTTGCCGGATGTTTATGTACAGTGTGATGTCTGCAAGGGCAAACGCTACAATCGTGAGACCCTTCAGGTCAAGTATAAGGGCAAAACCATATCGGATGTCCTGGATATGACGGTTGAAGAAGCCCTCATCTTCTTTGAAAATGTCCCTGCAATCAAGCGTAAACTGCAGACACTGCACGATGTGGGTCTTGATTATATCAGACTTGGACAGCCGTCGACACAGCTCTCTGGTGGGGAGGCCCAGCGTATTAAGCTGGCATCTGAACTATCCAAGAGAAGTACTGGCAAGACACTTTATATTCTTGACGAACCGACAACAGGCCTGCACATGCACGACGTGAGCAACCTGATTAAAGTCTTGCAAAGACTTGTTGAAGGCGGAAACACGGTTGTGGTTATCGAACATAACCTCGATATGATCAAATGCAGTGACTACATTATCGACATTGGCCCTGAAGGCGGTGACGGTGGCGGTACCATCGTGGCCCAGGGGACGCCAGAAGATATTGTGAAAGTTGACCAGTCTCACACCGGTGCATTTTTGAAACGTATTTTATAAAACCTATTCTTTTAAAAAAGGACCATGCTGTACAGTTTTCTGTACCCATGGTCCTTGATAATTCTGTATCTATTTGTTTGGCTTACTGCATCAGTACTGACTAAGCTCATGAATTTGCAGACGCTTGACTTCCTTGCTCAGTAAAAAGGCAATGATGTGCTGGACCTTGTCCTTTGGGAGCTCTGCGGTAACCTTTCCGTTATTGTCCTTGAGGAAAAGCTGAAGCAAATTGCCTTCAATATAAAATCCTCTGAAGTCACGGAAGGTGTATATGCCTGAATTGCTCCTTATGGGATCGTTCATTGGAAACTCAAGCCTTAAGTCGATACCTTTTATAATGATGCCATCATTCATAAAATTCACGAATGTCTTTTTCTGTGTAATGTAGAGCATGAGCACCGAAACGAGTATCCAGCACACGGCGCTGGTCACCAGGTCAAAAAGATTCATACTGGCACTGCCGCGCACATAGGGCACGACGAGCAGAACAAGGATGAGAATTCCATAATAGAATCCCTGTCTATAATATTTCTCACGCATGGGAACAGCGAAGAAGAATTTACCAGGGTCATATGATTTTGTGACAAGGATGGTGCGCATAAGTGCTTCCAGTGCTGGAAAGAGAATGATTATAAGTGCCAGGGTTCCATTGATCAGATTCAAATCACTTGAATAGAAAAAATCAAAATAAGGCATTACAAATGAAAAGACAGTAATACAGCCCATGAAGGCGACAACAGGTATAAATATGCGATGCTTAAACATTTTCGTCCTCCTAACGCAGATAGAAGGGTATCTGCTATTTTATTATACCGTTTGTCATAGTGGATTTAAATGCCCCTGATTGAAAGCAGATATTTCAATTTTGAAACATATGCTTTCAATCAGGGAGGGAAGTCATAAGTTCGCCATCTTAGATATGTACAAGCGGTATGTCTGATGAATCTTGTCTAACGGCGTAAATAAATATATAATTTTATAAGAGGTGGCGTTGTGAACATTAAAGATCAGTTGAAAAAACTTCCCGAAAAGCCGGGCGTTTATTTAATGAAGGATAAGAACAATCATATAATATATGTCGGCAAATCCAAGAATCTAAAGAACCGGGTGTCTTCCTATTTCAGAGGGTTTAATTCTCATGGGACAAAGGTTCAGACGATGGTTGTAAATATTGCTGAATTTGAGTACATTATCACGGATACGGAAATGGAAGCCCTGATACTTGAAGCAAACCTGATCAAAAAGCATCAGCCGCGCTTTAACATCCTTCTTCGTGATGACAAGACTTATCCATATATCAAAGTAACACTGAACGAAAAATATCCACGGGTCATCAAGACACGGCGGCTTCTAAAGGATAAGGCCAAGTATTTTGGACCTTATACGGATGTTGATGCTGTCAACAGGACAATTGATACCATAAATCGTGTATATCCGATACGAAAATGCAATAAGAATCTTGAAAAGAACACAGAACGACCTTGCCTCAACTTTCATATAGGAAAGTGCCTTGGTCCGTGTCAGGGAGAGGTACATCACGAAGAGTACATGGAGATCATTGATGAGATTCTCCAGATTCTCAGCGGAAAGTATGAAATGCTCATTCCAAAAATTGAAAGCAAGATGCATAGCGCCGCAGAGACACTGAATTTTGAAAAGGCGGCCATGTACCGCAATCAGCTTGAAGCGATTCAGCGCCTGCAGGTCAAGCAGCGTGTGGTGACAACTTCAGATGTGAATCAGGATATTATATCTTGGGCTCGGGAAATGGGCCAAACCTGCATCATGCTCTTCTTTGTCAGAAACGGAAAACTGCTTGGTAACGAGAAGTTCATTCTCGATGATACCGAAACAGAGTCAATCGATGATATCTTATCGAGTTTTCTCGTCCAGCACTACAGTGGGACACCTTTCATTCCAAAGGAAGTCATCTTGTCTGATCCGCCGAGTGACCATCAGCTTATTGAAGACTGGCTGACCCATAAGGCAGACCACAAAGTCAAGGTTATTGTGCCCCAGCGTGGTGAGAAGAAGAAGGTCGCTGATCTTGTCAGAAAGAATGCTCAGGAATATATAGATAAGTTCAAGGAGCAGATTGAAGTCGATAAATATAAGCGTCAGCTTATTAGAACCGGTCTTGAGGATATCCTTCAGACAGGTAAGCCAATCAGGCGTATAGAAGCATATGATATTTCCAATATTTACGGCGTGCTGTCGGTGGGGTCGATGGTCGTCTTTGAGGATGGAAAGAAGAAGAGGAGTGATTACAGAAGATTTAAAGTGAAGACAATTGAAGGTGCTAATGACTATGGGTCTATGATGGAAATACTCTTCAGACGCTTCAGACGGGGGCTTGAAGAACAAGAAGAGCTTAAAAGGACTGGCGTTGACAATGGAAGGTTCTCTGTATTTCCTGATCTGCTGCTCATTGACGGCGGCAAGGGTCATGTGAACAGCGTGCTTGATGTTTTAAATGCGCTTGGACTGGATATACCAGTTGCAGGCATGGTCAAAGATGATAAGCATAGAACGGATCGGTTGTACTATGCCGGTGAAATGGTCGAAATAAAATCAAATCACGAAATATACAGATATGTAGCATCTATACAGGAAGAAGTGCACCGATTTGCAATAGAATACCACAGAGCGCTTAGAAATAAACAGATGACGTACTCTGTGCTTGACGATATACCGGGGATAGGAAAGACAAGACGTACAAGTTTGATGAAGCATTTCAAATCCATAGACAGCATTCGGCAGGCAACTGTCGATGAGCTGCAGGAAGTTGACGGCATCAATAGAAAAGTCGCCGAAGCCATATTTGATTACTTCAATACAAAGTATGTACAGGATGAAGCATATTAGAAAGAAACATTAAAAAATAGAGAGCTTATGTTCCGACATGATTGTGACGGATTGTCGGGGTGTGAAAGGAGATCATATGTCAAATTTGTATCAGGTTTTAGAAAGGGGTTACCCAATGAGAGTTGTAAAGGTTCAGCAATTAATTAATGATCTCGGGCTTGAAATTGTGAAAGATGTTGAATGTAATCCGGAAATAAAAACTCTGGAAGTGAACAGATGTGGACTGCAGCTGGCAAACTTCTACGCGCATTTTGTTTATGAGCGTATTCAAATTGTAGGTAAGAACGAATGGGCATATTTTGATACCCTTGAACCTGAGCAGAAGCATGAAATTGCTGATCGGCTCATGTCATACGACATTCCCCTGCTTATATTCACAAGACAGCAGGAAGTCTTCCCAGAATTTCTTGAGGCTGCTGAGAAGTATGGCCGTATTATTGTTAGAACAACAATGGCAACGACTTCATTCGTGAGTCGACTGCTTGAATATCTGGAGGAGCAAATGGCGCCAACGGTAACACTGCATGGCGTTCTTGTCGATGTCTATGGTGTTGGTATTCTGATTCTTGGAAAATCTGGCATTGGTAAATCGGAAACAGCGCTTGAACTGGTAAAGCGTGGCCACCGTTTTGTTGCAGATGATGCTATTGAAATCAAAAAAATGCCGGACAGTACACTGGTAGGCAGGGCGCCTGCACTTATCAGAAACTTCCTTGAAATCAGGGGCATCGGTATTCTGGATGTGGCCAAACTTTATGGTCTGGCATCCATTCGCCATCATAAGATCATCGATATGGTCATTCAGCTGGAAGACTGGGAAGAGGGCAAGGCTTACGATCGTTTGGGCATTGAAGACAAGCATATAGATATTCTCGATACAGAAGTTGCAGCCATTTACCTGCCGGTTAAGCCTGGTAGAAACCTGGCGGTAATCCTGGAAGCGGCAGCAACAAATCACAGACAGAAGTCTGAGGGATACAACGCTGCCAAAGAGCTGGATAGAAGGCTGCGTGAAACTTATCAGTAAAAGGGACCTGAGCTTGTCCTGACATACGGACGATTTATGATTGTATAATTATGAGGATACGGCTAGTTTGACATAAGGTCGTATCCTTTTTATATATAATCGTTCTCAGTATAAATGTGAAAAATATGTCGATTTTATTAGAAAGTATATTTACAGTTGATATACTTGTGATATAATAGTGCTTGTACGACATTGTATAATTTTTAACTATCCTAGAACTCGCCAATACAAACGGTTTCAGCCGATTGCATTGGCGATATTAGTATAACGTATATCCTACTAGAAAGCTTGGGATTATTATTTATGCCTGTAATGTTTGCATACAATATACTTAAATGAGAAATAATGGAATACGCATATTAATTTAGTCGGCCTTACGAGGCTCTTTTATATGGCCGATTTAGGGAAAAGTTGTAAAAATGCACGTCGTTTGCTAGAATTTTCTGATAATTTATAAATTAAACTGCATAACAAATTGTTTTCGGACAAGTGGGAAGATTGCTTCTATTGAGAAGAAAAGGTTTTCCCTGTTTGTGTGTTTCACAAAGTTAAAGGTTTAACAAAGTGACTGACAAATGCAAGTTTGTTATCGGGAATATTCAAAATCAACCTGTTAGGTAATGCATGGATTCCACGCCTCAATAGCTATGCTATTAAACGGATATCCATAAGTTCAAATAAAGGGAGGAAAGAAAGACCATGGCCAAAGATCTTCTATCACAAGAGAAATTTGCCAAACTCGATGAAGCAATTGCTAAGCACAAGGGAACTAATGGTGCCCTAATGCCAGTTCTTCACGAAGGCCAGCACATTTTCGGATGTCTTCCAATGGAAGTTCAAAAACACATTTCAAAAGGTTTGAGCGTTCCTATGGCAGAAATCTACGGTGTTGTTACATTCTACTCACAGTTTTCACTGGAGCCAAAAGGCGAGTACCACATTGGTGTTTGTCTAGGTACGGCTTGCTACGTTAAAGGCGCACAATCACTGATTGACAGAATCAAGCGTGAACTGAACCTTGAAGTTGACAAGACTTCAGCTGACGGCAAATACTCGCTTGAAGCAACACGTTGCATCGGTGCATGCGGTCTTGCACCAGTTCTTACAGTAAACGAAGACGTTTACGGTCGTCTTGTAGAAGCTGACATTCCAGGTATCCTGGAAAAGTACAAGGGCTAATTTAAGTTGATAACTGAGGAGGTAGCTTCATGAAATCACTAGCTGAACTCGCTAAAATTAGAGAAGAAGCACTTAAGAAAGTAGATATTCGTAAAGAAAGAAAAGGTACGCGTATTGTTGTTGGTATGGCAACTTGCGGTATCTCTGCAGGCGCACGTCCTGTCCTGACTGCAATGGTTGAAGAAGTACAAAAAAGAAATCTTGCAGGTGTTGAAGTAACTCAAACTGGTTGCATCGGCGTATGTCGTCTTGAGCCAATCGTTGAAGTTTACAAAGAAGGCGAAGACAAAGTAACTTACGTTGAGATGGATGCTGAGAAAGCTAAGCGTGTAATCGCTGAGCACATCGTAAACGGCCAGGTTGTTTCTGAGTATACAATCGGCGCAGCTGATAAGTAAAACCAAAGTTTGAGGAGGTTAACACATGGATTTTTATAGATCACATGTCCTAGTCTGTGGCGGTACTGGATGTACGTCTTCAGGCTCACTGGATATTGAAGCTAAATTTGCAGAAGAGCTTGCAAAGCATAATCTGGAAAGTGAAGTAAAAGTGGTACGTACAGGCTGCTTCGGTCTTTGTGAAGCTGGTCCTATCGTAATCATCTACCCAGAAGGTTCATTCTACAGCCGTGTATCTGCTGATGATATCGCGCGCATCACTGAAGAACACCTTCTAAAGGGTCGTATTGTAACAGATCTTCTTTATGCAGAATCTGTTAAAGAAGACGAAATTCAGTCAATTGATGAGGTTGGATTCTACAAGAAGCAACAGCGTATTGCGCTTCGTAACTGTGGTGTAATCAACCCTGAGCAAATTGACGAATACATCGCAATGGATGGTTACAGAGCTCTTGGTAAGGCACTTACTGAAATGTCAAGAGAAGATGTAATCGACGAAATGAAAAAATCAGGTCTTCGTGGCCGTGGTGGCGGTGGCTTCCCAACTGGTCTGAAATGGCAGTTCACTTACCAGGCTGAAGGCGACCAAAAGTACGTTGCATGTAATGCCGATGAGGGTGACCCAGGTGCATTCATGGACCGTTCTGTTCTTGAAGGTGACCCACATGCACTAATCGAGGCTATGGCAATTGCTGCTTACGCTGTTGGTGCTGATCGTGGTTACGTATATATCCGTGCTGAGTACCCAATCGCTGTACACAGACTTGAAATTGCTATCGAGCAAGCTAAAGAGTACGGCCTGCTAGGCGAAGACATTTTCGGAACTGGATTCAATTTCGAACTTGAAATCCGTCTGGGTGCTGGCGCATTCGTATGTGGTGAAGAAACAGCGCTTATCGCTTCAATCGAAGGCGAAAGAGGTATGCCTCGTCCACGTCCTCCGTTCCCTGCACAAAAGGGTATCTGGGGCAAACCAACACTTCTGAACAACGTTGAAACTTATGCTAACGTTGCTCAAATCATTCTGAACGGTGCTGAGTGGTATGCTGGCATTGGTACAGAAAAATCAAAAGGTACTAAAGTATTTGCACTGGGCGGCAAAATCAACAATACTGGTCTTCTTGAAATCCCAATGGGTACAACGCTACGCGAAGTTATCTTCGAAGTTGGCGGCGGTATTCCAAACGGCAAGAAGTTCAAAGCTGTACAGACTGGCGGCCCATCAGGTGGCTGTCTGACTGATGAGCATCTTGATACGCCAATCGATTACGATAACCTTGTATCACTTGGCTCTATGATGGGTTCTGGTGGTATGATCGTAATGGATGAAGACAACTGTATGGTTGACGTTGCGCGCTTCTTCCTTGACTTTACTGTTGATGAGTCTTGTGGTAAGTGTACACCTTGTCGTGAAGGTACAAAGCGTATGCTTGAAATGCTGAACAAAATCTGTGAAGGCAAAGGCACACTAGAAGATATCGATAAGCTAGAGTCTCTATGCTACTCAATTAAGGATTCAGCACTTTGCGGTCTTGGACAAACAGCTCCAAACCCTGTACTTTCTACACTGAAGCACTTCAAAGACGAGTACATCGCTCACGTTGTTGACAAGAAATGTCCAGCTGGCGTTTGTACAGATCTGCTTCAAATCGTTATCGGTGACGGTTGTATCGGTTGTACAGCTTGTACACGTGTATGTCCAGTTGACGCGATTGTTGGTGAGAGAAAACAGCCTCACGTAATCGATCAGGACAAGTGTATCAAGTGTGGTGCTTGTATCGACAAGTGTCCAGTAAAAGTTATCGTTAAACAGTAATTTGTAAAGGGAAGAGGTGTAATACAGTGGAAATGGTAAAGCTGACTATGAACGGCATGGAAATGGAAGTGCCGTCAAACTATACAGTACTGGAAGCAGCTCGTGAAGCTGGTATCCATATTCCAACACTATGCTACCTGAAAGATCTTAACGAAGTGGGCGCTTGCCGTGTCTGTGTCGTTGAAGTAGAAGGTGCTCGTACACTTCAGGCATCATGTGTGCTGCCTGTACGTGAAGGCATGGTTGTTAAAACTAATACGAAGCGTGTTCGTGAGTCTCAAAAGACAACAACTGAACTGCTTCTTGCTAACCACAATAGAGAGTGTCTGACTTGTGCTCGTAACAAGAACTGTGAACTTCAAAGCCTTTCTGAAGAGCTGGGAATTGAAGAAGTAACATTTGAAGGCGCTAAGCGTGAAGCTAAGATTGACAACAAGTCATTCTCAATCATTCGTGACGCAAGCAAGTGTATCCTTTGTGGTCGCTGTGTTGCTGCATGTAAGAAATCTCAAGGTCTTGGTATCCTAGACTTCCAAAACAGAGGTTTCGAAACTACAGTAGGTCCTGCATTTGACGTTTCTATGGCAGATGCACCATGTATCTACTGCGGTCAGTGTATGATCGTATGTCCAGTTGCTGCACTTCGCGAGAAGTCTGACATCGAGCGCGTTTGGGATGCAATCGAAAACCCAGATGTACACGTTGTTGCTCAAACTGCACCTGCTGTTCGTGCTGGCCTTGGTGAAGAATTCGGTCTTCCAATCGGTACACGTGTTACTGGTAAAATGGTTGCAGCAATCCGTCGTCTTGGTGTAGACAAAGTTTACGACACAGACTTCTCTGCTGACCTTACAATCATGGAAGAGGGTACTGAGCTTCTGAACAGAATTAAGAACGGCGGCAAACTGCCAATGATCACTTCTTGTTCTCCAGGCTGGGTACGTCATGCGGAATTCAATTACCCTGATTTCCTTGAAAACCTATCTACATGTAAGTCTCCACAGCAGATGTTCGGTGCTGTAGCTAAGACTTACTACGCAGAAAAGCACGGCGTTGATCCTTCGAAAATCTTCGTAGTATCATTCATGCCTTGTACATCTAAGAAGACTGAGTCTGCTCGTGAAGAAATGAACGATTCAGGCTACCGTGATGTAGATGCAGTAATCACAACTCGTGAGCTTGGCAAGATGATCAAGCAAGCGCGTCTTGATTTCAACCAACTTCCAGACGAGAAGTATGACCAAGACTTCCTAGGCGAGTACACTGGTGCTGGCGTAATCTTCGGTGCTACTGGCGGCGTTATGGAAGCTGCACTTCGTACAGTTGCTGACGTTCTGACTGGTCAAGACCTACAAGACATCGAGTACGATGCTGTACGTGGTGTTGAAGGTATCAAGGAAGCTACAGTTACAATCGGCGAGCTTGATGTTAAGGTTGCTGTTGCGCACTCTACTGCAGAAGCATCTAAGCTTCTTGATATGGTAAGAGCGGGCGAAAAAGATTACCACTTTATCGAGATCATGGGCTGTTCAGGTGGCTGTGTATGCGGCGGTGGCCAGCCACAGGTTCCATCACAAATCCTGAACACTGGTATCGATGTTCGTGTTGAGCGTGCTAAGGCACTTTACGAAGAGGATACTGTAATGCCTCTGAGAAAGTCTCACCAGAATCCACAGATCCAAAAGATCTACGAAGATTTCTTCGGCGAGCCAAACAGCCACAAGGCGCACGACCTTCTACACACGCATTACCATGCGCGTGAGAAGTTCGAAATTAAGTAAGAACGCTCATAGATAAAGCGATAAAGCCCTGACCGGCAAAATAACAGAACATAATGAGAGCGTTGCAGAAGACTCAGGCCTTTTGCAACGCTCTTTCTAGTATCGTGATATCCCTATGCAATATTTACAGAAAATGTTATAGTAGAGTGTGACTACGAAGAAATGGAGATTTGTAAATGACTATAGGAATATTGGGAATTGTTTTGGCCTGTATAGCAGGCTTTTTTGGCGCCATGGTAGATGCAATCGTTGGCGGTGGCGGTCTCATAACAACACCAGCCCTGCTTGCTATTGGTATGCCAACACACCTGGCACTCGGAACCAATAAGTTTGCATCAGCGATGGGGACCATATCCAGTTCCTATCACTTTTATAAGAGTGGAAATGTAAATTTCAAAATGCTCAAGTATCTCTTGCCCTTTTCCCTTGTCGGATCTGCACTGGGTGTTCTCGCGGTTCTTGCAATCGAGCCGGATTTTTTAAGGGTACTTATTATTGTGCTGGTCATTTTCATAGGGGCCTATACTTTCTTTAAGAAGGATCTTGGGCTGCATGATCACTTTACGGGTATAGACAAAAGAAAAATTGGGCTAGGAATAGCTTTGGCGCTGATTCTCGGTTTTTATGACGGGTTTTTCGGGCCGGGTACGGGATCCTTTCTGATTTTTGGACTCATACATATTTTCGGTTATGACTTTAAAAAGGCATCGGCAAATTCTAAGCTGATGAATTTGTTCAGTAATTTTACAGCCTTTGTACTTTTTCTTATCAACAAAAAAATTCTGTTTGCAGTTGCCATACCAATGAGCATATCCATGATTATTGGTGCAAGGGTTGGCGCAAGGCTGGCCATCACGAAGGGGGCATCTTTCATCAAGCCTGTATTTGTTATTGTATCCTTCTCACTGGTTGCGAAGATGGTGATGGATCTGCTTTAGGAGAAATGGGACACTGACGGCTGTTGCAAAGAAACATGTACAAAACTGGAAGGAGTATTGAAACGTGAAAAGAAAAATGCCTGTGATTTCAATTGAAGGTGGAGACGGTACAGGTAAGACGACTGCACTCGAAAAACTGAAATCCTATTTAAATACAAGAAATATCGATTTTATGGTGACGCGGGAGCCTGGTGGTGTGCGGATCGCTGAACTCATCAGGGAGGTCATTCATAATCCTGATCACACGGAAATGGATGCAAAGACGGAAGCGCTTCTATATGCGGCGGCACGCAGGCAGCATCTTGTTGAAAAGGTGATTCCGGCAGTTGAAGCTGGCAAGCTCGTCATTTTTGACCGCTATGTGGACTCATCTATGGTGTATCAGGGCTATGTGCGCGGGCTTGGTGTTGAGTCTGTCTATGAGATGAACCGGTTTGCCACAGAGGATTTCATGCCGGACAAGACCCTGCTCTTTGATCTGGATCCTGTAGTCGGTCAGGAGAGAATCAGAACATCCGGTGAGCGTGAAATCAACAGGCTTGACAACGAAGGGCTTGCCTTTCACAAAAAGGTACGTGAAGGCTATCTCATGCTGGCTGAAGCGCATTCGGAGAGAATCGTATGTATTGATGCCTCTGGAACGGAAGAAGCGGTTTTTGAAATCGTGCTTGAGACCGTTCAGAAGCTTATTGACAGTTGGGAAAAGTAAAATAGATCAATTTATCATAAACCTCAAGGCGTTTACGTCTTGAGGTTTGGATAAAAAGACGGTATGGAGCAGCTGCGTGAGACATTCATGCAGCTGCTTTTTATAGTTAAAATCACCTGGGAAGAGACAGAATAAAGCGGGAAATAAAATTTGCCTAAATGTCTTAAAGAAATGTCGAATAAAAGCGATATCAAATTGTTTTGTGGTATAATGGGATGGTAGAATTGTGAAAATTATAACCAATTTTGAGTGATGAAACAGATTAGAGAAACTGATAGAATAAGAGGGAGGTACGCATGATTATCCGTAAAATTGCAGACCTGATTGAAGGCGAAGTGATTATCGGTCATGAGTATCTGGAGCGGGATGTTAAAGCGGCGTTTGGGTCGGATCTAATGAGTGATGTTTTGGCGTATGTGAGTGATGAGACGGTATTGCTTACCGGGCTTACCAATCACCAGGTGGTGAGAACCGCAGAAATGCTGGATCTCAAGGCTATTATATTCGTCAGAGGGAAGTATCCTTCTGAGGATGTCGTAACACTTGCCAAAGAACACAAAATCGTTTTAATCGCAACAAAGCACACGCTTTATACCGCATCTGGAATACTTTACTGTAACGGGCTGCAAGGTATAAGCAAGTAAGGGGAAGAAAATGGAGCAGGCATTTGTAAAGAACGATGTCGATGCTGCAATGAAGCTTGAATATGACATCGAGCAAGATGATTTTTCTAGGGCGGGGGAAGCCTCTAGCAAAATTAAAAAGTTATTGAAACAATTGGGAATTGACTCATGTATTATCCGTAAGATTGCTATTGCAAGTTATGAGGCAGAAATCAATGTGGTCATTCATTCAAACGGTGGGAAAATCACTGTCTTTGTAAAATCTGACTGCATAGAGGTTTTCGTCGAGGATGAAGGTCCTGGTATTGAAAACATTGAACTTGCGATGACAGAAGGATTTTCAACTGCAACAAGCGCAATACGTGAGCTTGGTTTTGGAGCGGGCATGGGCCTTCCGAACATGAAACGCTGCAGCGATGGATTTGCTATCGATTCAAAACCGGGTGAATACACAAGACTTAAAATGGTCTGGAACTTGTAGACTTTGTGACTATTATGACAAAGTAATCGGGGGAGCAATAGATGAAAGAGTATTGGCATTCCGTCATACTTGAAAAGGACTTTTGCAACGGATGCACCTACTGCCTGGATCGGTGTCCGACCCAGGCGATACGTGTCAAAGACGGAAAGGCACAGATTATAAATGAAAGATGCATCGATTGCGGCGAATGTCTGAAGGTATGCCCATTTCACGCAAAGGGCGCCCAAACAGATTCGCTCGAAATGCTCAACAATTATAAATTCAACATTGCCCTGCCAGCAATCTCGCTCTATGGACAATTTGAGTTTGAATACGACATGAACAAGGTTATGAATGGTCTGTATGAGCTTGGATTTGATTATGTGTATGATGTTGCATACGCAGCGGACATACTCACTGCTTATCAGCTGGATAAGATCAAAACATCGGATCAGCCAAGACCCCTCATATCGACTTTTTGTCCTGCCGTGACAAGACTGATTCAAATTCGTTACCCATCTCTGATAGACCATATTATCAGGTTGGAGTCACCGATGCAGGTATCAGCTTGGCTGGCAAAACAGAAAATCATGGAAACAACGGGTCTCAAAGAAGAGGAAATTGGTGTTTTTTACATCACACAGTGTCCTGCCAAGATTACCAGCATCAAAGACCCGCTTGGAATTGACGATTCACATATTGATGGCGCAATTTCAATTGAATCCATCTATTCAAAGCTTATACGGATCTATAATGATGTTGAAGTGAAGACTCAGGTTCAAAAGGCATCTGCAGGCGGTATTGTCTGGGGTATGGTTGGCGGACAGAGCTTTGCTATGAACATCGAGAGCTATATGGCTGTAGATGGGATAGAAGAGGTTATCAAGGTGCTTGACCGGCTGGAAATGGGCAAGCTTACCGAAGTGGATTTTCTTGAAGCATATGCATGTGTTACTGGGTGTGTTGGCGGTCCTCTGAATGTTGAGAATCCATTTATTGCAAAGACGCGCATACGGATGCGCTCAAAGCAGACACCGCGCATCAATGACCTTGATACACTCAAAATATATGACAAGAAGCTGCTTGAATGGAATAAGGACATTGAACCAGTACCGGCACTGAAGCTGGATACGGATATAAGAAAAGCTTTGGAAAAGATGTCTAAAATTGAAGAACTCTTTCAAATGTTGCCGGGCATTGACTGTGGTGCCTGTGGTGCGCCCACGTGTCGCGCCCTAGCCGAAGACATTGTTCTCGGTAAGGCGAGCATTGAGAGCTGCTTGGTACGAAAGACTTCGTCAAATGATTAGGAGGGTGTCTGTTGAACGTAAAGGACTTAATTGAAAAACATGGCTTCAAACTTCTGAATGAGGTGGATGCAGACAGAGAAATAACAGGACTTCAGTGCTGCGATCTTCTGAGTTGGGTGATGGCCAATGGCAAGGCAGACAATGCCTGGATAACAGTGATGACCCATAATAACATTGTTGCTGTAGCCTCATTACTTGATTTTGCCTGTGTGATCGTACCAGAGGGGATTGACGTACCTGGGGCTGTAATCAGTAAGGCCAACCAGGAAGAAATTTTGCTGCTGGGTACCGACATGGGGGCGTATGAGATTTTCAAAACGCTTTATGAAGCGGGACTGAAGTAATGAAAATATACTATGATCTGCATATTCATACCTGTCTTTCACCATGTGGACATGAAGACATGACGCCTAATAATATTGTGGGGATGAGTCAGCTTAAAGGTTTGAATATTATTGCCATTACAGACCACAATACAACACTGAATTGTGAAGCGGCAATAAAAGCAGCAGAAGGTACAGGACTAATTGTTATTCCGGGGATGGAACTGGAGACGCTTGAAGGCGTTCATCTGGTGTGCTTGTTTCCAGAACTCAAGGTAGCGAAAAGTTTTCAGCGAGTTGTAGATTTGCACCGGTTACCGGTTAGAAATAGGGTTGAGAAGTTTGGGGACCAGCATATATTGAATGAAAACGATGAGCTTATAGGCAGTGAACCCAATTCGCTGATGGCGTCCACGTATCTGGATATTGATACGGCCATAGAACGCGTCAATGAGCTGGGCGGCATAGCTTTTCCTGCGCACATCGACAGACCTTCATATAGTGTTATTTCCAATCTAGGATTCATACCGCCGTTTTGGGAAATTACGACTGTAGAAATATCGACATATCCAACTGCTGAAGCTTTTGAAAATGATCCGCAGTATACGGAAAAATACCATGTACTTAGAAATTCAGACGCCCATGACCTGGTGCGCATTTCTGAACCGGAACACTTTTTAGAGCTTGAAACATGCAGTGCGAGAGCACTCTTCTCATACTTGAAGAGTCCATTATAATTTGCAGGGAGAAAGGGATTGAACATGAGAGAATTGTCTTTGCATATTTTAGATATCGCGCACAATTCAATCGCCGCAAAAGCGGAGACACTGAGGATTGCCATAATTGAAGATTTGGAAGACGACCTGCTGATCATCAAAATCAAGGATGATGGCAAGGGTATGGATGAAGACACTTTGATGAAAGTGGTCGATCCGTTCTATACGACCAGGACCACGCGTAAGGTTGGGCTTGGCATTCCAATGTTCAAAGCTGCTGCAGAGCAATGTGGCGGAGAATTCGCAATCAAGTCTCAATTAGGGGTTGGGACTGAAATCGATGCGACCTTCAAGCATAGTCATATCGACCGTGTACCACTGGGAAATATGACAGAAACAATCATAACGATTATTATGGCAAACACAGAAATGGATTTGATATACACACATGATATCAACGGCAAGAAATTCACGTTGAATACGCGGGATATCAAGAAGACACTTGGTGAACTGCCGATAAACAACATGGATGTCGTTATTTGGCTGAAGGGATATATCCATGAGAACCTTGTTGATTTGTCGAATGGACAAGGTCTGGAGGTTGGTTCCCATTGAATCTGAAGCGAATCGGTCAACTGATCCTTATTGTTACATTAGTCATTTTGATAGTAACAGGTTATCTGAATATCACAGGCTTATGGAAACTGACACTGGGCGCCTTTGGTTTCGGTGCGGCATCGGTTCTCATATTTTTCGGAGGCGTCCAGCCACCGGATGAGTAAAACGATATAGCTTGTTTGCGTAAAAGACCACATGGAAGTGTGGTCTTTTTTTGCGTTGCAATTTACATTAATTTCCATTAAAATATATGGTATATAATTCCAATTATAAGGAGATTAACGTGATTAAGAGTAATGTGATTAAGAATAAAAACGGCATGTTTACCATAGAAGCCGTATTCGTAGTGTGGATTGTCATGGCATTCGTCATTGTGTTTCTAATCGGTTTAAGCTGGGTCTATCAGCAGGCAAGAGTAACAGGCATGGTCCATCAGCAATTGGCACGGGGGCAAGAAACGCGAATTGAAGTTGAGCATGAAATGGATGCTGGGTCCGCAGGTGCCTTTAAAGAGGTGATTTCGAGAGAGCGTTCGGATGTGAACATGCAGTGGCACCTGTTCGTCATGCGAAAAATCTATGCGATTTATGAAGAGGTGGAAGCCAATGAATGAGAAAGGGAGTGTAACCCTATTTCTAATTATTGTGATGATGGGGATTGTTGGTGCCTTCACCCT
Source organism: uncultured Acidaminobacter sp. (assembly GCA_963678925.1). Taxonomy (GTDB): domain Bacteria; phylum Bacillota; class Clostridia; order Peptostreptococcales; family Acidaminobacteraceae. The sequence continues at coordinate 2,915,049 of OY787533.1, forward strand.
GTTTTTTAACGACCTTGTTCAGGCCCAGTGTGAGAATACGGCACTTAATTCCATTCGGAATGCATCGAGAAATATTGAAGCGTCTTACAATCAGACACTTTATACGGACTATGGTCTATTGGCTTATGACGAAGAAACACTTACAGGTGAGTTAGAGCTGAGTATGTCTCAGCGCCAGAAATCATTTTACAAGCTCGCCTTTCAAAATCTTTATACATACCGTACGGACTATGCGGTGGATCTTACGCTTGAAAATGTAGGTGAGACAGCAAAACAGATGATAGCACAGGCAGGCTACAACGCTCCAGTAAAGATGCTTGAAAACGCTGAAGCCTATCAGGGTATGGTGGAGAAACTGAAGCATGCTAGAGACAAAGTACGCAGTATTGAAGGGTTGAACGCAGGACTGGAACGAATTCACACGTTGAATGAAAATCTGGGTGAGGGTCTTGATGCCCTTAAGAATCTCTCAGAGGCATGCTCTGTGCGTGTGAGCAGTCACGGCAATATAAGCGTGAAGGACAAGGCGCTCGTATCTCTGCAGGAGAATATACTGGAGACGATTGTAGGGGTTGATAGGGAACGCACAGCATACTTGCAAGCAGTTGACGCAGCGAGGCGCGATGTCGAAGCGCACTATGACACTTATCCTGCTGAGTTTGCAGAGTCACTGCTAAAGCAATTTTCAGAAGCTGATGGAAAAACAGGGGAAGTTTTCACACTTGCACCCAACATATCTGGGTATTCGGTCAGCAGCATGTATGAAGGTAGAGCCCTTGAGGAAATTGAGCACCTGAACCTGTCTGCAGAAATGGAAGAAGAAGCAAAGGACCTTTACAGAACGACACTTGGAGGACTCATGGAAATTGAAGACGCCCTTGAGGAATTCGAAGAAGATATGACAGAGCGATATGAAGATGAACTGGATGCGCTGGAAGTACTTGATAGCAGGGAGAGACGCCAAGTACGCCGTGATATTCAAGAGAAAATTGAAAGAAAACTCGAGAACGATCTCGAAGATGTTAGGGTCGGCTTTGACGAAATTAATATGAACCTTGGAAATACAGATCTTGCGACTTCAGCACAATCTGTCATGGCACATCATCTATCAGATGAAAACACACCGCTTTCCTTTGATGAAATCCAAGAACTTTCCTCAGAGGTTATAAGTCCGCAGACTGCAAAACAGCTCCCATCAAGTCGCGTTGAAGAATCAAATGCAAAGTATGCATTTTATGAGCGTGCGTCGCTGGCAGAATACATAATGGGTACATTCAGGCACAGAAACAGTAAGCAGTATGGAGATGCGTGGGATTTCTACGGCAAACTGGAAAGAAAGGCCTACTTTGAAGATGGGGAGGTCGAATATATCATCGCTGGAAATCGCTCGGAAAAAATGAATAGAATTCTGGTAGCTGGTGAAATATATGTTGTGCGGGAAGCGTCAAACATTGTCCATGTTTATACCTGTAAGGAAAAGCGGGACTATGCTGTTGAGGTTGCTGGCTATTTTCCTGGCCCACCCTATTTGAAACCCCTGGTCTTTAACGGCCTTCTTATAGGATGGGCAAGCATTGAAAGTGGGGTGGACCTAAATAGACTCCTAACAAATGAGACGGTGCCACTCATGAAGGTTTCCGATGATGACTGGTATACGGATATAGGATTGAAGAAGAAAAGTGATGATGAAACCGCCCTTCCGGCGGATGAGGATAAAAGCGAAAAGGATTTGGTCGTTCAGGACTATGCCTTTTATTTAAGGGTCCTGCTCAATGGGGATTTGCTGGTGGGGGAAGAGACTATGACGCTTCGTGCCCTGGACTTGATAGCGCTGAATATGGGCACTGAATCGAATCCTGCGCCGCTGGATACATATGTTACAGGACATACCCTGCGGGTGCTATGGGGAGGCAAAGATGATACGTATTCATCCGCTTATTAAATCAGAAAAAGGCTCCCTCTCGATTGAAGCAATTCTATCTTTGACCCTGTTTCTCATACTAGTCGCAGTTATGGCGCAGTGTCTGAATGCTGTAAAGATATTTGACACGGTTGAACACTGCATGTACTCAGCCGCAGACGAGGTAGCAGTCAATGAAGCCTATGCCCTCCTCAGTCGTTCGGGGGGCGCCGTGGAAATGTCAGTGCGACCGGGCATTTTCAAAGGCTATTTGAAAGAGAATATGGATAGAAATGGCCTCAAGTATGATGATTCAGGGGACATACAGAATCTGAGCATACAGGAACTGAGCGGCTTTGATGCAGTAACTGGGGCTGGGAACTATAAAATTGCTTATGAGATTCCGATTGGATTTGGACTTCCTGCACTCAAACTAACCCATGAGGTTCGACTCAAAAGTATCTGGCAGGGGGAAATAGAGTCTGACCAATCGGCCACTTATGTCTATACAACGACAAGTGGGCGCAAAAGTAAGATTTATCATACCAATCCTGACTGTATTTCGCTGGTGAGAAGCTGGAACACAAAGGGGAGTATAGAGGTGATGGTCCTCGAAGAGCTGGAAGGGTTTAGAGAGTGCATGCACTGTGTTCGAGAACGCGATGAAGCGCAGGAATAGTCCTGTATAAATTAAAAAAATGTCATATTTGGACTGAGGTGCCGATAGGGTCGAAATATTCGGTATAATATGTATAGTGAAAATTGTACATAAAAATTATTTTAAAGGAGTTTGCTATGGACCCAAGAATACAAAAATTAGCTGAAAACCTGGTAAATTACTCAGTTAAATTAAAGAAAGACGAGAACGTTCTGATCAATTGTGTTGGAGATGCGCCAAAGCCATTGGTGAAGGCCATTGTCAAGGAAGTTCATAAGGCAGGCGGAAACCCTTTTGTAGATATTGTAGACCAGAGCATCGAGCGTGAACTGACAGTCCAGGCTACAGAAAAACAGTTGGCTTTGCGTCTTGAACGCGATTTTAACTTTATGAAAAACATGGATGCCTATATTGGTATCCGCGGCTCGGAAAATGTTAACGAGCTTTCAGATGTTCCGGGCGATAAAATGCAGGCCTATATGAGCCAGTTCGTATCGAAGGTAACAGATGAGCGTGTATCGAATACAAAGTGGGTTGTGCTGCGTTATCCGAATAATGCCATGGCTCAGCTGGCAAATACGAGTCTTGAGAACTTTGAGAATTTCTATTTTGATGTCTGCAATCTGGACTATTCAAAAATGTCAAAGGCCATGGACAGTCTGGTCGATCTGATGGATAAGACGGATCAGGTGAGAATTACAGGATTGGGAACGGACCTGACTTTCTCAATTAAGGATATCAAGGCCATCAAGTGTGATGGGGAAATCAACATTCCAGACGGTGAGGTCTTTACTGCGCCTGTCAAGGATTCAGTAAATGGTGTCTTGTCTTATAATACACCTGCGGTATATCAAGGATTCACATTTGAGAATGTCGTACTGGAATTTGAAAATGGAAAGATTGTCAAGGCGACTGCCAATGATTCTGAAAGAATCAACAAGGTCTTTGACACGGATGCTGGGGCAAGATATGTTGGCGAGTTTGCCATTGGCGTAAATCCTTATATTCTCAAGCCTATGAAGGATACGCTCTTTGACGAAAAAATCATGGGAAGTTTCCACTTTACACCAGGCGCTGCTTACGACGAAGCCTATAATGGAAATGATTCCAGTGTGCATTGGGACTTGGTTTGCATTCAAACGCCTGAATACGGCGGCGGGGAAATCTATTTTGACGATGTTCTGATTCGAAAAGACGGCATGTTTGTCATTCCAGAGCTGGAAGCACTTAATCCTGAAAACTTGAAATAAGCATTTTGGCAAGCCCCGGGAATCATCTGGGGCTTGTATTGCATTTATGGGATTGGAAACGGACTGTTTTCAAAACTTTACAACTTAACTAGAGCGTTATGGTAGAATATACAAATAGAAGGCATACTATAAGCAGAAGAAGATGGAGTGAAGGCATGTCAACACTTACCGAAATGTTCCTTATATTTTTTAAAATCGGCGCGTTGACCCTGGGTGGGGGATACGTCATGATTCCTATTATGGAGGATGAAATCGTTCATAAGCGAAAATGGATATCAGAAAAGGACTTTATTGATATCCTCGCAGTGGCGCAGTCCTTTCCAGGAGCCATTGCAATAAACACATCCATATACGTCGGATATAAGATGCGCAGACATGTTGGCGCAATTACAGCCTGCCTAGGGCTTATTTTACCGCCGTTTTTCATCATATCCAGTGCGGCGGCCCTGATTCTCAGCTATGGTGAGTTACCCGTGGTCAAGAAAGTTTTTATGGGAATACGACCTGCGGTTGCCGGCCTTATTGCGGCAGCTGTCGTTCGACTTTCGAGCAAGCTTGACAGAAATGTGTTCAATATTACACTGGGTATCCTTGCATTCCTTATTGTTTCATTTCTTGGTGTGCACCCTATTGGCGTCATCATAGGATCAGGTCTGATTGGCTATGGAACCATTCGCTGGATTGCAGGTGAGGGAAAATGATGACACTTATCAAGGTTTTTCTCACATTTGTAAAAATCGGCGCCTTCAGCTTTGGCGGCGGCTATGCAGTTTTAGCCTTTATAGAAAGAGAAATCGTGGGTCAGCATGGGTGGCTTAACCCGGAGGAGTTCATTGATTTGGTGGCGCTGTCTCAGATCACGCCAGGGCCCATAGCCATCAATTCGTCAACCTATGCGGGGTTCAAGGCGGCGGGAATGCTTGGTGCGGCAGCAGGAACCATAGGTGTGACATGTGTGTCCTACATTCTTGTTGTAGCTACAGCATCCAGACTTGAAAAAATGAAGGATGCGGCTTGGGTGCAGTGGGTCTTTTCCGGATTAAGGCCTGCGGTAATTGGGCTTATCGCTTCTGCGGCTTTTTCCATTGCCAATTCTGCAGTTTCTAACTTTAAGGGTGCATTCATTGGATTGGTTTCGTTTCTACTGATAATTAAAATGAAGTGGCATCCTATTCTGGTCATCGCCATTTCTGGCGTGCTGGGCATATTGCTGTATTAATGAGGGAACGTTGACTTCAACAGATTAGGCAGATATGGAGGCAAAATTTATGAGAAAATATCTTATTCCTGTTCTTATTGCCATGATTGTCATTCTAGGGGGTACATCGCTCTATTTTTATAAGTTGTACTCTGAAAGTAAATTGCTGCTGGTAGGAGATTACTATAAGGGAATGAGTCTGATTGGTTCAGTGCCTATTGAAGATGAAATTTATAAGCTTGAGAACGGAAAATGGTGGATAAAGGCCGATGCCGCTATTCAGTATATAGATACAGGTTTGTATTACTCAGGCAGCGGCAAACGTGTCTACGTTCCCGTTGACTCGGCAGATATCCTGCTTGAGAGCCGGGCGCTGACCCAGTATTTGAATACCAATGTTGATGTTTTCAATATTCCACTTCACACTATTGATGGAATTCGGTATTTGGATGCTGAAATGATGGCGTCTATATATCCCATTAGACATTCCTATTATGAGAATACAGGTGTTCATGTCCTCTTGAACGGACAGGAAAGACTTGAGCAGGGAATCGCTGCAGACCGACTTATTGTTCATGATCGCGTGGACGGCATCCAGCTTGAGGTGGGTCAAGTCGAAAAAAATGAACTTCTTACAGTTCTTTCCGACAATGGCAAGGATGCGAAAGTCCTAACCTCTGAGGGAGAGGTTGGATTTGTAAAAAGTGCAGAAATCACTTCGCGCCAGGCGGTCAAGATTACAAATGCCCCCATCCGAGAGCGCGTTGAGCCGAAGACCTATGACCGTTTCAGACTTGCATGGCATCAGATTCACGACTATAAGTTTTACACAGGAACCATGAAATATGGTCCGGAAGATGGACTGGATATCATTTCGCCAACGTGGTTCAGTTTGAATGTAGATGGCATCGTCCTCAATCTTGGGGACCAGTCATACGTTAAAGCGGCCAAGGATAAAGGTCTGGATGTATGGGCGCTTTTCAGCAACAGCTTTGACCCGGACTGGACACATGAAATGCTTTCCAGTTCAGAGCTGCGCAAGAAGGTCATTGGGCAGCTGGCCCTGTACGCAAGTCTCTATGACTTGGATGGCATCAATATAGACTTTGAAAATGTATATTTGGACGACAAGGCTCTCTTCACTGAGTTTGTTGCTGAGTTTGCCCAGGTACTGCATCAGCAGAACATGACTGTAAGTATCGATGTGACTGTACCCTGGGGAAGTGAGCGTTATTCCTTATTTGCAGACAGAGAGGCGCTTTCAAAATCAGTGGATTATGTTATGCTCATGGCCTACGATGAACACTGGGCATCCATTCAGACACCAGGTTCTGTGGCTTCACGCGACTGGGTGGAAAAAGGCATATCTGAAAGTTTGAAACTCATTCCTAAAGACAAGCTAATTTTGGGGATTCCATTCTATTCTAGGGTATGGAGTCAGATAGGAAGTGGCAAAGTATCCTCCAAGGCACTTGGCTTTGAAGGACAGGAAAACTGGCTGTCCAGTACAGGCTCTAAGGCTGTTTATGATCCGGATACAGGTCAGAATTATGCTGAAGCCATGGTGGATGGAAGCAGACAGAGAATTTGGCTTGAAGATGCCACGTCGCTGTCGATGCGCCTTCAGTTGGCAGATAAATATGACTTGCCAGGTATTGCAGGTTGGAGTTTGTTGTTTACAACTGAGGAAGTATGGTCTCAGATCCAATCAGAGTATCCGCCCGGAGGTGGTGAGCAGTGACCTTCTACAAAGAGCTTAGCCGATACTACGATATTATTTTCAAAACAGGAAAAAGTCAGATGGCCCTAATTCAGTCGCTCCTGATATCAGGCAGTCGGATTCTGGACATTGGCAGTGGGACGGGAACCTATTCAATTCCCCTTGCACGTCTGGGATACCGTATGGTAGCCCTTGACAATGATCATGACATGATAGAAAGACTTCGAGAAAAAGCCAAGGCGCACAATTTGGACATTGAGAGTTTTGCGCGGGACATGATGGGACTCGATGATCTGATTGAAGACAAGTATGATGGAATTCTGTGTATTGGAAACACCCTGCCACATTTGAGCAGTATTTCAGAGGTGCAGGCATTTCTTAAAGTTGTATTTAACAAGCTGGATACAGATGGGGTTCTTATTCTGCAAACTGTGAATTATGACCGAATTTATAAGGAAAACATTACATCGCTTCCTTTAATTGACCGACCGGAAAACGGCATTCGATTTGAGCGAAGCTATAGGCTGCTGGACGAATCAAGCCTTGAGTTCGAAGGGACCCTGAGTACGCCTGATGGAAGAGTCAAGAAGGCGACTACAAGACTGCTGGGGCTCAAGCTTGATATGCTGGAAACGGCACTTGCCAAAGCCGGTTTCACAAAATTGCGTGTTTATGGAAATTTTGATGAGGATGACTGGGATGAAGAGAGTCCTGCAACAGTTATCCTTGCCTATCGGAATTGATACGAAGCGTAGATTCTTTTGAATTGAGAAGAGCAGTTGGACTTGGGTCCAACTGCTCTTTTAATGTGTGTACTATTTGGACACCCATTACAGGGACAGGATCTCACGCGCCTCATCTGGTGTCGCAATGTCACGTCCGGTAGCATGGGCTATTTGGGCGATTCTTTCAACGAGAGCTTCATTGCTAGCAGGTATGTTGCCATCCATGAAGACCACATCCTCAATGCCGGTACGGACATGTCCGCCCATGGCTATGGCCATGGTTGCCATCTGGACATGAGACCGTCCAATGCCAGAAACTGTCCATGTGCTGTCGGCTGGAAGACTGTCGACCAGAAACATGAGATTTCTAGGTGTTCCAGGAAGCGAACCGGGTACATTCATAACAAGATTGAAGTGCAGAGGTCCTTTCAGTATGCCTTTCTTGTGGATGTATATGGCGTTGTGCAGCATAGAACCGTCAAAGACTTCGATCTCAGGCTTGATATTGTTGCTTCGCATTTTTTCTGCAAGGGCTTGAATCAGTTCTGGACTATTGGCATTGACGCTGGTCGGAAAATTGGATGAACCAGTTGAAAGGCTTGCCATTTCAACATTAAGATCAAGCATTTGACCTCGCCAGTCTGCTGAACTGGCTTTACCACCACGTGCGCCGGTTGAAAGCTGTCTTATCACATCAGCATTCATCGCGTCCAACTGATCGAGAACTTCCTTGAACAGTGCACGATCGCTGGTCGGCTGAAACATCGCGTCTCGAACGTGGATATGTGCGACAGAAGCGCCTAGCTTGCTGCAGCTCATTATGCTCTGCGCGATTTCCTCTGATGTAAGGGGGACATGGGGCGTCATTTCCTTTGTGGGCACATTTCCCGTTGGGGCCACCGTGATGATGAGTTTGTTCATGGACAATTCTCCTTTCGCTTTCAAGCGTATTCAGTACCTTGTCTATACCTGCCGTGAGTTTTTCTACAAGAAGATCGACTTCGTGTCGCGTAATATTAATTGGAGGAGCGAGCAGTATATGGTCGCCTTTGTAACCGATGAAGCAGCCCCCACCAGGATATATGACCAGACCTTCTTCAAGGCAGGCCTCAGTAATCAGTCCCTGAAGGCGTTCGTCGTGTTCAAATGGCTGTCGTGTCTTTTGATTGGAGACAAATTCGATGCCGATCATGAGGCCGATCCCCCTGATTTCACCGACAATTGGGCGGGTGTAGAGGCTCTGGAGCTTTTGCATGAGATACTTGCCTTGCTCTTCAGCGTTTTTTACCCAGTTTTCTCTTTCGATGATGGTCATGACCTTATCGGCGATTGCGCATGAAAGTGGATTCCCGGCATAGGTGTGCCCGTGTACAAAGTGGCCGCTACCTGTGATCATGATGGTATTGAAGATCTCATCGTTGACGAGTGCGGCACCAATCGGCGTATAGCCTGAGCTCATGCCTTTTGCTACGGTCATGATATCTGGAATGACGCCGAAATGCTCAATGGCAAAGTTTTTTCCGGTTCGACCAAAGCCGGACATGACCTCATCTACAATAAGGAGAATGTCGTATTTAGTACAGATTTCTCGTACCATTTTGAAATATATTGGGTGAGGATGGACGCCAGGTGCTGCAGAGCCGACAATGGGCTCGGTGATGAAGGCGGCGACGTTTTCCGGTCCCTGACGCAGGATTTCCTCCTCTAGGGATTCGGCTGCATAGACACTCGTATCGTGGAGCGTAACAGCATGCCATGGGTTCCTATAGTGATAGAACTGCGGAATTTTAGGAAAGTTAATCAAAATCGGATCATACATCTTGCGGCGCCCTGTAATGCCTGTCATGGACAGTGCACCAAGTGTATTCCCGTGGAAAGAGTTCCATTTGGAAATAATCTTCCATTTAGAACTGCCTTTACCGTCGCGCTCAACATAGTATTGCCGCGCCATTTTGATGGCTGTTTCTGTGGCTTCTGATCCGCCAGAAACAAAATATACATGATCAAGCCCTTCAGGTGCCCAGTTGGCGACGCGCTCAGCGCAGCGTTCGATGGGGTCAGCCGTCCAGCGGGAGAGGTGTGTGAATGCAATGGTCTTGATTTGTTCGGCAGCAAAATCTGCAATCTCTTCGTTGCCGTGACCAATGTTTGCTACTGCGGACCCGGAACATCCGTCCATATAGGATTTTCCGTTTTCATCATACAGATAGATCCCCTTGCCATGTGAAATTTTAGGATAATGCCATTTTTGATTTCTGTAAAATACATGGTTTTGAGGTGCGGTTTTGCCTTTCATCGTTCTCCTCCTTGGTGCTTTACATATGGATAATTCATGCGTTTGCATGAATATAAAAAAATCCAGTACAAAATAAGCTTGCGCTTATTAGTACTGGATTTTATCTGCTAGGTCAAGATGGGTTACATCATTTCCGCAAACAAAGCAGTTGTATGCATGCTGCTAGGCCTTATTCATTTTTTCGCTTCGCCACTGTTGATAACGCTCTGCGGTTTGCTTGACAGCAACACAGATGGCTTTTTGGGAATGACCGTGGTAGCGGAAGCAGACAGCATCGATTAAATCCTGAATGGGGTCATCATGAAGGTTGAACCCAACTATGATATCCTTCAAGAACATCTTTGCTTCATCCGTTAAAAGTGTACAGGACATATCTGTCACTGAACCGGACTTATAATTGATCACAAGTCCAACACCCACCGTCTCCATAAGCTGGCCTGCGGCCATGTTACTCGGTAGCTTAGCGTATGAAATGAAGTAAACCGTTTCACTGTCATAGTGTTTCATTTGTTCCACACTCCATTTCTACCACCGATTATACACGAAAGATTCAGTTTTTCAATAATATTTTAAAAATTTATGTTAAAATTTTAGAGAGATTTGATGTGTGGATGAAAACGTTTTTCTACACTGGCTTGGTTGAGGAAATGGAAGGTTCTATGGGAATTGGCTTAATGAAGAGGGATAGAGGTGTTGAGATTCTATTTATTGCCTCTGCAACTGCCTTAATGGGGCAGGTATATATCCATCCATTCAACTCATCATTCAGGATATCACTGGGTATTGTAGCAATGACGCTCCTGATGCTTAAGTTTGAGAAGGTATCCATCAACTTGACGGGGATTGCGTCTGGATTTGCCATATTTGGATTTCGTGTCTTCCTGGACTATCTAGGGAGCGCGGGGGATGTCTTTACCATTATGAACAGGCATCTTCCGGCAGCGATCTTTTATGTCATCGTTGCAGTCATGTATTCCCAGTTTAAAATAAGGAGCTATCGTGATTTTCCCGTTCAGCTTGTATTCATGGTCGGGATTTCAGATATCATGGCAAATCTCATGGAGGTTGTTATAAGGCAGGAGTTCGATGCCACCTCTGCAGACGTGGTTTTGCTGGGTCTTTTTTTGGCGGGGCTTATACGCGCCATTCTCATACTGATTCTATATTCAGGCCTGCGCTTTTACAGCGTTCTACTGCTCAGGGAAGAGCAAAATGAGAAGTATAAGGAGCTGCTTCTTATGAGTGCGAAAATGAAGGCTGAAATTTTCTTTCTCAACAAGTCGATGGGAGATATTGAATCGGCAATGAACAGAAGCTATTCCATATACTCTGAACTGAAAAACGATGTTGTTGTGATTGAAGGTGAAGATATCACACGTCTACGCAACAGACTGCTTAATCTTTCCAAGGACATACACGAAATCAAGAAAGATTCGCAGCGCGTCATATCAGGCATGGAGCGCCTGCTGCCTGATTATAGAAATAAGGAGAGCATGCTGCTGGGAGAAATTCTTGAAATCATTCAGGAGAATACCCGACGTTATCTGCAGTCCTTGAACAAGGACATTGAAATTATTTTGGATATTGGAAACGACAGCATTATCAGTGACTATCATTCCCTGATAAGCATTCTGAACAACCTGATTAACAATGCTATAGAGTCTATTGATAAAACGGGCTATATACATATAGGACAGCGTATGGAAGGACCTAGCATCGTCTTTGAAGTAACGGACAATGGAAGCGGCATCAAGCCAAAGGACCTTCAGGCAATCTTCACGCCGGGTTTCTCCACGAAGTTTGACAAGAGCACGGGACGCATGTCCACGGGCATCGGACTGACTCATGTCAAGGAACTGGTAGAAAGCTATTATGATGGACAGATTTACGTAGAATCTGATTTGGGCAAGGGTACGATCTTCAAAGTGTATCTGCCTAAGAAACGACTTGAAAACATGCTTTAATTTGGGAGGTGTTCGCGTGAAACCTAGAATATACTTAGTAGATGATGATATGGGAATACGGACAATACTTTCCAATATCATTGAAGATTATGACCTGGGCATACTTATTGGAGAATCAGCTGACGGCGAGCAGGCACTGGGAGATATTGTGCGCCTGAAGCCGGATATTGTCTATGTGGACCTGCTTTTGCCAAGTATAGATGGGATAGAAATCATTAGGCGTATTACAGATACGGATAAGGATACCCAGTTCATAATGATATCAGAGGTGACTTCACAGGATATGATTAGTGAGGCTTATAAGTCAGGCATTGAGTTCTATATCAACAAACCCATTAATGTTGTTGAAGTGGTCAGCATTACCAATAAGGCCATTGAGAATCAGAGAATAAGACGAACCTTGAGTCAGATCAACCAAACCTTAAATGCGACAGCTGGTCTTACACAGAGTCAGGGCCAGAAGGTTTCGTATAAGCATAAGGAAACGCCGAGAGAACTTGCGCACCAAATTTTTGTTGATCTTGGCATCAGCAGTGAGGCCGGCGCATCCGACCTGTTAAACATGATCGATATGATCCTCGAAGAGCAGGCAGTTAAAGGACTTAGACAGGTTTCCATCAACATGTCGCGCCTTTATGAAAAACTCAGTCAGTATTATAAGCGTGAAGGGGTCAAAAAATCAGTCTCCATGAAAGCGATAGAGCAACGTGTCAGACGATCCATACATAGTGGACTCCAAAATATTGCGACCCTGGGTCTTGAGGATTTCAGCAACTTGAAATTTGAGAAGTATTCGAATATGCTGTATGACTTCAAAGACGTCAAGGCGGAAATGGATTTTATCAGAAGGAAATCTGAATACCACGGCAAGGTAAGTGCTAAAGGCTTCCTCGAAGGGATGCTGAGCATAATAGAAAAGCATTAAGGATGTTTATCAATGAGAAAAAACACATTATCAAGATTCTTTATTGGTTTCATATTGGGTGGAATGGCGGGCCTGGTTGCCTATGCGCTTGATGTTCCCTATGTTTTTCAGCATATTCTCAACAATATTGCTGGAACAGGGATTGCCGTGTTTAACGGGCTCATCGGAGTGATTATTTGGCCGCTGAGCGTTTTTGCCTTCATGGATGCCTTCCGAATTATGTGGAGTATGATCCGTGGACATTATGGTGGAAGCGATTCAGTGAGGGTCTATATTGCCACAACTTTGATGGCTGTTGTGATTGCACTGCTTCTGGGAGATATGATTATCAATCGGATGTATGCCTTTATGGATTTCACATCATGGATTAATGCTAGGCAGGATGTCGTTGTACTGATGTCCTTTGTCGATACGTTGCCGGCGCTGCCGCAAATAGAGTGGTTGTGCATTGCTTCAGCGGTTGCAGGCGTCATTTTTGCCGAATGGGACATTGCGCAGTATGGAACGAAACTAAGAAAGCAGGATTTTTTCGAACAGCTCTATGAACGATTAATTGAACAGATCTATAAGCTGTATGCAGGACTTCCAATACTGATTTTTCTGGTGAGTTTTGCCACGACGGCCTACGCTGGGATATCAATATTTGTCTTTGTTTTCATCTATGGACTCTTGGTGTTTGCCCTGATTTTTCTGCACGCACTCCTTGTTTACAGCGGGATTATCGGTATTATGCTTCGCCTTTCACCGGTTCTTTTCTTTAAGAAATGTGCACCGCTTATCCGGGTTGCGGGCTGGACGATCAACAGCAAGGAAACAGAGCCCATTACCATGCGCACTGCGACCGTAAAGCTTGGTGTACCAGAGGGCATTGCCAAAAATGTGGTCCAGGGGGGAACAACCCTCAATATGGATGGCACGGCGATCATGCAGACGATTGCAGTTCTTATTACGGCTAAGGTGTATGGCATTCCTTTCATTGCATCTGATTTTATGCCACTGGCAATTATGCTGGTTACCATTGCGGTTGTTACGACTGCTGGAACCTTGACGGGCATGTTTACACTTGGAATTGCCTTCTATGCTTTTGGTATTCCTTTCGAGATGCTTGCAGTGATCATTTCAATCAGTCATGTTGTCAGTTCGGTGGTTACACCTGTAAATATACTGGGAGATTTGGTTGCAGCCATGAGTGTTGCTGATGAATATGGCAAACTAGACCGTAAAATCTACAATAGTTAAAAATAGCCAAAAAGCGATTTTGCAAGAAGGGAATTCAAACTTGCAAAATCGCTTTTTTAGGTTTATTGTTAAGAACAAGTAAAGAAAGTCCGGCTTTTAATGTGAAAAATCATAAAAAAGTATTTATTTAACCTAAAATCAATGATTAAACAAGGTGGTTGTGGGAATAATACTGTATATAGTTCGTGTTCTTATGCAGATTGTACTCACAAAAAAACATTTAAAAGTACTTGTATTATGAATAAAAGTATCCTATAATATGCATATAGAACAAATTGTATACGATTATTCAAAAATGGAGGTATGGCAATGGACAAGAATGTACAAAACAACTACGTAAAAGTTGGCGTATGTAAAAGATGTGAAGAAGAGAAAAAAGTAAATCGTTTTGGTCTCTGCAAAAACTGTAACCAAGATGTTGACCGCGAGTACACTATGCTGTATGGCTTCAAAACAATGGAATACTAATAACCAAAGGATGAAAACCAATGGAAGGTCATCAAACGTAAACGACGTTGCCCAGTTTGTAGGTAACGTCGTTTTATTGTGCGGAAAAAACAAAGAAATGCACAAATTTACGAGTGAAGAATCAGCTTTGCTCGCAAGGAGCTGATTCTTCACTCGTAAATTTGTATATGGCGCGTTTCAGCGACATGAGCAATCGAAGATTGCTCTGGCGGTTTTAAAACTGCCCTCATATTTCAATAGACATATATGCCCTATAGGAAAAACTTCAGGTTTTTCTTACCATTGCTTGTAGTAATCAGGGAGTAAGATTATAATGTAATGTATGAAAAAACGATAATTGAAAGAAATTTATGACTACAACAGATTCGTAGTCATTGCTCATATAAAATAGGAGAGGACAGCGTTATGAGAATTCATAAAGAAGGTACCGGAATTCATTTGGATGGATTTGAAGTAGAAAGAATTACAGTTGAGAATAGTCGCGGTCTGGAAATTTGTTTTTTGTCTGTTGGCTGTGTCATTGAAGCAATCATGGTTGCTGACAAAGAAGGCAATAGGGAAAACATCGTACTTCACTACGATCAGGTAAAAACCTATCTGGAAAATCCCGATTATTTTGGCAGTATCGTTGGCAGAACTGCCGGTAGAATTTCTGAGGGGCGTTTTGTACTGGACGGGGTTGCCTATGATCTTGAAAGAAATGACCAGAATTATAACCTTCATGGTGAAAGCTCGGGTCTTCATATACGCAATTGGAAGCCGGAACTCATTGAGCAAGAAAACGCAGCAGGCGTCACATTCTCACTTTCAAGCCCAGATGGTGCCGGCGGTTATCCGGGTAATGTGGATTTACAGGTGTCCTATCTTCTAGATGAAGAGAACACCCTTCATATGACCTATGAAGGCAAGACCGATAAGAAGACGGTTCTGAATATGACAAACCATTCTTACTTCAACCTAAGCGGGAACCTGAACAAGCAGGTATTTGACCATAAGCTCTGGATTGATGCCCAGCAGTTTGTTCCAATACAGGAAAATGGCTGTCCAGTTGGACTTCTTGCAGGCGTTGACGGGACCGCCTTTGATTTCAGAACTGAAAAAAGTGTCGGTCAGGATATTGGTGCGAATGAAACACAGATCCTTAGAGGCAGTGGCTTTGACCATCCTTTCCTACTTGAGAAGAAGGGGCCTTTTCAAATCAAAATGACACATCCTGCTTCAGGTCGCTTTATGAAGGTCTGGACTGACCAGGATGCCGTAGTGCTCTATACTGCCAATCATTTAGACCATAAGGCAGTTTGTCTGGAAACACAGAACCTGCCGGACCATGTCAATAAGAGAGGCTTCCCATTTGAGCCAGTAACAGCAGAAGCACCTTACAAGGCACAGACAAGAATCACATTTGGCACTCTATAAAGTGCTGGAATATGAACACAGCATATAATGTACGATGACATAAGATGAAAAAGGGGCATCCTTGAAATGATTGTTTAACGAATCATTCCAAGGATGCCCCTTATTGTTTGTTATAGACGATATTTCTTGAGTTCGGTTCTCAGGTTGACAGAAAGCTTTTCAAGCTCAATAATGTAATCTGCGAAATCCTGAAGCTGATCTGTAAACTGCTGTACATTGGCACTCATTTCCTGACTTGAAGCCGAGTTCTCTTCAGCAATAGCAGCAAGTGTGTGCATGTTTTCAAATACTTCACTGACCTTATGGGTTTCAGACTGGAGTCGCGCGGAAAGTTCAACAATGCCATCTGCAACTTCAGAAATCTGATCGGTTGCAACACGGTTATTTTCAGCAACGTTATGCAGCTTCTTGTTGCCTTCTTCTAGGGCAACGAACTGGTCTGCCACTTCAGTAACCATTCGGTTAACTTCTTCTGTAAAGAGGTTGAGATTTGAGTTGATCGTATTTACAGCGTCTTTTGAATCCTCAGCGAGCTTACGGACTTCTTCGGCTACAACAGCAAAGCCACGACCGTGTTCTCCGGCTCTTGCCGCTTCGATGGAAGCATTGAGCGCAAGCAGGTTTGTCTGTTCTGCAATGGACTCTACTGTAGAAACAATGGCGATGATATCCTGTACCTTTTCAGAAAGGTCTTGGCCCAGCTGGTTTACACCAGAGAACTTTTCGCGAATCTCATTGAGGTTGAGCGCAACATTCTGCAGCTCAAGGAATGATTTTTCGATATTATCAACTGCCGACTCAAGATTGTCCTTGCGCTCGATTTCCTCAGTGGAGAGGGTGTTGAGCATTTCTATATTGCCGCTCAAAATATTTACAGAGCGTTCAGTTTCAGTTGCCTGATGTGTTGCGCCTTCTGCTACTTCTTGAACATTTGTAGCAATGATTTCTGAGACTTCGGTCATTTTATCAGAAACATCCTTGAACTTATTGTTAAAGTTGTGGATATCATCCACACCGCCCTTGAAGAGAATGAAGTCTTCGCGGAGCTTGTCTTTAACACCGCTGATGTTCTTGAAAATCTCCTCGTACATGTCCCCTGTTGAAAGGATCGTGTCACCATCAAACTTAAGGGCTTTCATTTCGTCGAGCTCTTCGACGGTTGCAAGTGTTGGTTTAATAACAATTTGAGAAGCCAAAATACCAATCAGAAGCGTCAGGGCACCTGTAATGCCGGCAACCATCCAGTCACCAGATGCAAAGCCGGTAGCAAGGAGTGCCGTAAGGGCAGGAGGGATGGCAATCTTGGCAGGAATATAGCGCACAAATCCAAATGAAAGTACCTTGCTTATTGGATAGTTCTTATAAACACGTGTACCTTTTTCAACCTTGATTTTCATGATCATCTGATGGCGGCCATCAGAAAGCTTGGACTGCTCAAGAATTTCTACGTCCATTTTTTCATTGAAATATTCAGCCGCACCTTCAAGAAGGCCCTGCAGATAATCGAACATGCCGCGAGATGACTGATATGTGATCTTGAACGTTGTATTATCAATTTCTTCAGGAATCAGTCTTGGTGGCTTGGCACCTTTGATCATACGTGTTAACTGTGCATGGACCGTATCCATCATCATTAGGAATGCTTTAAGAGAAGACCTTTCAAAGAAAGACGGGAACCATTTGCTGAAGCTGTATATATTATTTCTACCTAGGGTTTTCCAAACCTCAGATGTAGTAATGCCAGCTTGTGATGCAACGTTGTCCATCAGACTAAAAATTGTTTTGTCTTCAATGTCATCGAGTGGAGAAATCATCTTATCAGCTGACCAACCGATAGAATCCATAGCTTGATATTTTATGGATTGTCCCCACACATTTTCTATGGTGCTCAGCCATACTGAAACAACGGAACCTTTCATGTAAACCTCCTTAGGAAAGTTGACTCTATTAGTGCAATTATACCAGATTTGTCGTGAAAAGGTGCATATATTATTACTTTTAAATCGTCAAAAATCACCAAGAGCCGAAATATGACACTTCATAATTACCCATTTACATGAAAAACTAGCGCAGCTTGAAAGAAAAATGGCATTTTATTAGCTAAAAGTATTGAAAATATACGGATTGTGAAGTTTTTTATGTCTTACAAGCCATGCAATATGCACCACATATACATGCCATTGTTGAGCTGGGGCATGCGGGGGTTGAAAAGGGGTAAAAAAAACAGCTGTTGTCTGGCAACAGCTGCTTACTGATATTGATTGTGTTCTTAATATATTCAAAGTATTTGAATTACTTATTTGCCATGTAAGTGTCGTATTCCTGACGAATACTTTCAATCACTTCATGTACTGTGGAGATTCCGGTAATTTTTGAAGCGTTTTGTCCAACGAAAACCAGACCGTTTTCAACATCCCCTTCAACAGAGGCAACAAGGGCATCTGTTATGCAGTAAGGTGTTGTTGCCGGATTACATCCCTTGAGACAGTTGTAGCAGCGTGTCACCTTAAGTGCACCTTCCTTGGCCATCTCAGTGAATTTGTTGTGAATTGCACGACCTGGCATGCCAACTGGGCTCACGATGATCTCGATATCCTCTTCGCTTGCGTCAACATAGGCCTGCTTGAAGTTTTCATGTGCATCACATTCCTCAGTCGCAACAAAACGTGTAGACATTTGGACGCCAGCAGCACCGGCTTCCAGCATTTCAGCCATGTCTTCTCCGGAATATACGCCACCAGCGGCAATGACAGCAACTTTTCTTCCGTATTTTTCTTCATATGGCTTAAGGGCTTCAACAACCTCAGTGACGATGTCCTTCAGCTTTGGCCAAGTACCTTCTTTGAGCATTTCTGGTGAAAAGCCAAGGTGTCCACCTGCAAGAGGACCTTCAACAATCACTGCGTCGGGAAGGAAGTCATACTTTCTATCCCAGATTTTCGCGATTGTCGCTGCAGCCTTACCCGAGGAAACAATCGGCGCAATTTTTGTCGTAGAACCCTTAACGAGTTCAGGTAAAGACTTAGGCAGTCCTGCACCTGAAATGATGAGGTCGGCCTTTTCTTTAACAGCGGTCATGACCAGCTCTGTATAGTTTTTAGAAGCGGCAAGAAAGTTAACGCCGATAATGCCATTTGGCGCAAGTTCCTTTGCTTTTCTAATTTCCTTAATAAGACCTTGTACATTTGCTGCTGCGTTGTCGATTCTGAAATTTTCTTCTTTGTAGCCTGGCTGCGCACCGGAAATGATGCCGATACCGCCTTCATTTGCAACGGCTGCTGCAAGTTTAGACATTGAAACGCCGATACCCATGCCGCCTTGAATTATGGGAAGCTTGACGTTCAAATCTCTTATTTTCAAAGTTGGAAACATCTTTCTTCACTCCTGACTGAGTTTGTTATGAGAAGCTATTGCAACGGTTATACCTATAAACCGCCAATTTCAAACAGTTAATCTCCACTTCATTGTATATCAAAACGGAAGGGCAAGTCAACACTAGATATTAGCACCTGATACTAATGGTTGACAGGGTGGCACCAGGTTCAATCTCAAATCTCAACTTGAATTTTTAAAGGACTATTGATAGAATGTCCATGGATGGTATCCTTGGAACCATACCATGTGCAGATGATTTATTTAAAATCCCATATGCTTATTCCGATGAAATCGGAATATATTCTGCTCGGAGCCTATGGACGGAGACAGACTATATGAATGAAGCAATCATTCTATTCGTACGCCTGCCCATAAAGCAGGTTTTTGTGATTTTTGGGAGGGATTAATTTGAAAATGGGCTTTGTTGGAGCGGGAAAGGTTGGAAAAGGATTCGGCGCTTACTTGAAGTCGAATGACATTACTTTATCCGGCTATTTCAGTCGTTCAGAAAAGTCAGCGGAGGAAGCTGCAAGCCTGACCGAGAGTGGGTATTACAGCGACATAATGAGTTTGGTCAAGTCATCTGACTGTATTTTCATCACGACACCCGATGCGGTGATTGAGACGCTTGCAGGTCAAATTGCAACGCATTCAGAAAATACCCAGGGACTTGAAGGCAATTTGCAAGGCAAAATTTTTGTGCATATGAGCGGGGCGCATTCCAGCGCACGACTTGAAGCACTCAAGGCACACGGCGCAGATATCTGTTCTGTCCATCCCATACAATCGATTGCGGATGTCAGAACGGCGGTGGATCAGTTGAAAACCACTGTGTTTTCCGTAGAAGGAACACCGGGAGCTGTCAAAGCCATGAGTGAACTGCTTGAGAGCATGCACAACACTTACTTCATTATTGAAGAAGAGCAGAAAACCCTGTATCATATGGCTGCCTGTACGGTTTCGAATTACTTGGTGACCCTGGTTGATTATGGTCTTGCCATGTATGAAGCCATTGGAATAGACAGACAGGTTGCTTATCAGGCATTATATCCCCTGATACGTGGTACGGTGGAAAATTTAAAGCACATGGATACTAAGGAAGCCCTTACGGGACCCATCTCACGTGGTGATATTGACACGGTGAAGGCGCATCTCCAAGCTGTAGACAACCAGGATATTGAAGCTTTTTACCGCTATTTGGGTAAAGCAACAGTAAGGATGGCGAGAAACAAGTCGGGAACAGATTTGGAGAGGTTAGGGAAACTGGAAGAGTTGTTGGATGATGAGGTGAAATCATGAACAAGGGCAAATTTACAGTATCTTCTTTTATTGAATCGAAAGAACAAGGTACAAAGATATCGATGCTGACAGCATATGATTATTCTACAGCAAAGTTGCTGGATGAAGCCGGTGTGGATTCCATTCTGGTAGGCGATTCTCTGGGAATGACAATGCTGGGCTATGATGATACATTGAAAGTGACTATGGCAGATATGATTCACCACACTAGCGCAGTGGCGCGCGGCGTCAAGAATGCATTTGTTGTGGGCGACATGCCATTTATGAGTTATCACGTAAGCGTTGAAGATGCGGTACGAAATGCGGGGCGCTTTATTAAGGAAGCTGGAGCGGACGCTGTAAAGCTAGAAGGCGGCTCAGACGTGGTAGATGTGATTAGGGCCATTGTAAGAGCACAAATCCCTGTTGTAGGGCATCTTGGGCTGACACCGCAATCGGTGAACATGTTTGGCGGTTTCAAGGTTCAGGGCAAGAGTGAGGCACAGGCCAAGAAGCTGATTGATGAAGCACTCTTACTTGAAGAGGCAGGATGCTGCGCAATTGTGCTTGAATGTGTTCCTGAGAAGCTTGCTAAAATTGTAAGCGAAAAGCTGACCATACCTACAATTGGTATTGGTGCCGGTAAATATTGTGATGGACAGGTGCTTGTAATTCAGGACATGCTGGGCATGTACTCTGATTTTACACCGAAGTTTGTGAAGAAGTTTGCCGATGTGGGCACAGCGATGAAACAGGCTGTAGCTGATTATAAGACGGAAGTACAGGCGATGACTTTCCCAGAGGAAAAGCATACCTTCAAGATAAAGGACGAAGTGCTCGACAAGCTGTATTAATGAGCCAGGAGGCAGCTATGGAACTATTTACAAGTGGCAGGGAACTGCGCGAAGTAGTCAAAGGCTTGAAAAGACAAGGAAAGTCGGTTGGATTTGTACCAACCATGGGCTTTTTACATGAGGGACATAAATCACTCATGGAATGTGCGCGCAAAGAGAATGATGTGCTTATAGTAAGTGTGTTTGTAAACCCAACACAGTTTGGTCCGGATGAGGATCTGGAATCCTATCCGCGTGATATTGATAGAGACAAGGCCCTTATGGCTTCGGCAGGTGTGGATTACGTATTCTACCCTAGTGTGGAGGAAATGTATCCACAAGGCTATTGCACCTATGTGAACGTTGAAGGGACATTAACCAAGCTTCTTTGTGGTGCAAGTCGCAAAGGACATTTCAGAGGTGTGGCGACTGTGGTGACCAAACTCTTCAATCTGTGTGTACCCGACCGCGCATACTTTGGAATGAAGGATGCCCAGCAGGTCTCTGTTATTCAGCGTATGGTTGAGGATATGAATATTGATATAGAGATTGTTCCGTGTCCGATTTTTCGAGAATCGGATGGCCTTGCAATGAGTTCGCGTAACACCTATTTGAATGAAGAGCAAAGAAAAGATGCACTTGTACTTTCCAGATCCTTGCAACATGCAAAGGCGTTGATTGTGTCAGGAGAACGTGATCCAGAGAAGGTTTACAAGTCCATGAAAGCAATGATTGATGCAGTTGAATATGCGAAAATTGACTATATTGAAATTCTAAATGGTCACACGCTTGAACCGGTTCAGATAATTGAGGGTGATATACTCATTGCCCTTGCAGCATGGTTTGGAAAACCGAAATTGTTAGATAACATCAGGTTGGAGGTTAAGTAGATGTTGGTGAATATGTTTAAAGGCAAGATCCACAGGGCTGTCATTACTGAGGCAAACCTGAACTATGTCGGATCAATTACAATAGACAAGACTCTTATGGATGCAGCGGGTATTCTGCCTGGTGAAAGAGTTCAAATTGTTGACAACAACAACGGTTCAAGACTTGAGACATACGTTATTGAGGGTGAGCCGGACAGTGGAATCATTTGCTTGAATGGTGCAGCAGCACGCATGGTGCAGCCTGGCGATGTCTGCATTATTATCGCTTACTGCTGGATTGAACAGGAAAAGGCACTTGATTTTGAGCCGAAGGTCGTGTTCTGTGATGAGAACAACCGCATTGTGGAAATGGCTTCAAAGGAAACACACGGCGATATCAAATAGGCATGTGGGTTGGTAATCGTCAAATTTGAAGGCTGAATGCCTTCTGAATCAATTGAAAACTAAAGTCCCGAATTTTCAATAGGGCGCGCTTCCAGACCGGTCAAGGCGCATAACTCTATTGGAAGTTCGGGATTTTTTATTTTAAAGCACGGAATCTGCTATAATAAAGTCAACTTTTATGTGTGAACAGAGATAAGGGTAGGGGGCGCTCGCTTTGAAGCTATACACAAAACTGGCTGTGATGACCATCATACTCATTATGCTGACACTGACAATCAGTGGTGTCTTGGTTGGCAAGTGGGAATTCAGAAGATTTGAAGCATCTATGGAAAAGGATCTGATGAATGTTTCACGGACACTTTCAGAAAGTGAAATTGTGCAAAATGGGCTCAAGAGCGGAAGGTCAGAAGAAATTCAGGCCTATGTGAAGCGGCTCCTGAATACGCTTGATGAAGTGGACATCATCACTGTTGCGGACATGGAATCCATACGGTATGGACATCCCAACGACAGTCGCATCGGTCAGCGCTTCGTCGGTGGAGATGAAGTACGTGTCATTGAAGAGGGTGTGAGCTATGTTTCAGTGGCAACAGGTACGCTAGGGCGGTCGCTGCGCGCATTTGCGCCAGTTTATTCCGGCGATGAACAGGTTGGTTTTGTCATGACCGGACACATGTACAATTCGGTTCTTGCCCAGAGACGACAGATGGAGAAGAACTTTGCAATCTATGCATTTTGGGGAACCTTTCTTGGCAGTATTGGTGCATTTTTCATATCACGGTCCATTAAGAAGAGTCTGCTCAATCTTGAACCCAGTGAAATTGCACGCCTTTATAGAAACCAGGAAGGCATACTGTCGGCTGCCAGGGAAGGGATTATTGCCATAGACGCCAATAAGAACATTACCTTGGTCAATCAGTCTGCCATAGAAATACTGGGTGGTGCAGGTGAAAATGTTGTTGGCAGGCCTGTGCAGGAAGTCTTTCCAGACACGGGGCTGGTGCGTGTCATGGAAACCGGCGAAGCAGAAATTGGAAGAGAACGGGCTTTTGCAGGGACACATATTCTGGCCAACAGGATTCCCATCCTTGAAGATGGGCGCATTGTAGGAGCTATGGCAACTTTTCTTGACCGTACGGAGTTTACAAAGATGGCTGAAGAGGTGACAGGGGTAAACATCATACTTGATGCCCTCCGAGCCAATGCCCATGAGTTTAGAAACAAAATACATGTACTCCTTGGCCTGCTTCAGCTTGAAGAGTACGATCGCGCCAGAGCTTATATCAGGGATGTTGAATCGGACAATGAAAACATCCGGCGCATGGTTTCCGGTAAAATCAAGAATGCAACAATGGGTGCCCTGCTCCTAGGAAAGTACAATCGAGCCAAGGAAGAGGGCATAGAGCTTCATTTGACTGAAGACAGCAGACTGGAAGCGGACTGCGGTGTACCGGATGATGCCCTTATTGTCGTTCTTGGGAATTTGATTGAAAACGCCATTGAAGCTATATCAAGAGCTCAAATAGAATCGGGAGAAATCCAGGTTTACATCAGCTCCATTGATGACGAAGTGGTTTGCCAGGTGCGGGATAATGGTCCGGGCATGTTGAGAGATCAGATAGAACGTTCCTTTGACAGAGGCGTTACGACAAAGCTTGGCTCTGCAGGCATAGGCCTTGACTTGGTTGCAAAGACGCTTGAACTCTATGAGGGTACAATCACCCTTGAGAGTGAGCCCGGTCAGGGGATAGAGGCAACGGCAGTTTTTAAAAGGGGGAAGTGAAATGTGGAAGGTTCTGGTTGTAGAAGACGATCCCATGCTTGCGGAAATTCATAAGCGCTATATAGAAGGCAATCCAGATTTTTCCTGTGTGGCCATTGCGCATGATGCCAAAGAGGCATTTCATCAAATTGAAAAGAGAAATCCGGATTTGATTTTTCTTGATGTCTACCTTCCGCAAATGACTGGACTTGATTTTTTGAAGGCACTGAGGGCGAGCGAAAGGCAGATCGATGTCATTCTCATAACCGCTGCACGTGCGCCGGAACAGGTGGAGACAGCCTACTGATACGGCGCTGTCGACTATCTGATCAAGCCCTTTGAGTTCAGTAGGCTCAATGAAGCCCTGGAAGCCTATAAGCACCGTAAGAGGCTTGCCGGGAAGGAAGAGATCCTTGATCAGAAATCACTGGATGAAATCTACAGACACATGTCAATAAAAGCAGATGCAGTTCTCCCAAAGGGCCTTCATGAGCGTACGCTTGAGAGAGTGCGAAAATGTATAGACCAGTTCAGTAAACCAGTTACCATTGAGGAGATTGCTGAAACCATGGAAATGTCGAAGGTCACACTACGCAGGTATTTGGAATACATGGAAAAAGCGGGCGATATAGATATTCAGATGTCATATGGCCTGCGTGGACGACCCTCTTATACCTATATGAAGAAAGGTTTTGATAAATAGTTATCAAAACCTTTTTTATTTGCATTAATGGTTTGAATATTTAGAAAAACAGACGGCAAAGGTTTTCAGAGGTAATATAAAAGCGAAATAGAGCGGATTAAGCAGTTTGAAAAGCACCAAGTGGTGCGGGCAGCGCTTGGTCGCTGTCAGGGGAAACCGCTGTACAATCAAGGGGGAGTAAAAATGAGCACAAATCTTGCCGTAGAAGAACGTCTGGAGAGCAAACCGGCTTTTGAACTGATGGGTATGTCTGCCGGCGTCTTCGGTGTATTGGCTGCAATCACGCTGGCTGCAGTCTATCTGAATGCCTTGCCGAAGGGGATGATTGGCGCACTGCCGCTCATGATGATCATCGGCGCGGCGCTCAATGAGCTGGGCAATAGGACACCGGGTGTGAAGGATTATCTTGGTGGCGGTCCCATTGTCATCATTTTCGCATCTGCAGCACTTGTAACTTATGGTGTCATTCCGGAGTATGCAAAAGATATCATGGTCAATTTTATGAAGGGTGAAGGCTTTCTGAATTTTTACATTGCAGCACTTATAACAGGTTCTATTTTAGGAATGAGTCGAGACCTTCTCATTAAAGCAGCCGTAAGATATTTGCCAGTAATTATTGCAGGCGTTGCAACATCACTTCTGTTTGTAGGCCTTGCAGGCATGCTTCTCGGATACGGTTTCTCTGAAGCCGTAATGTACGTTGGTATTCCAATTATGGGCGGCGGCATGGGTGCAGGCGCGGTTCCGCTTTCACAAATATTCGGAGATGCACTCAATGTAGATCCTGCGCTTCTGATGTCGAAGATGGTCCCAGCCCTTGCGTTAGGGAATGCTACAGCAATTGTAATCGGCGGTATGCTCAACAGAATCGGCAAGAAACAGAAAGCCCTTTCTGGTAATGGACGCCTAATGAAGAATCAGGATATTGTACTGATCGAAGAGGAAGAGAGTAAGGCGCTGTCCATTGAAAAAATGGGTCAGGGGATCCTGATGGCAACTACTTTCTTTGCACTTGGAAAAATTCTTGCCAACTATGTACCTGTACATTCATATGCCCTTATGATTATTTCAGTGGCAGCTGTCAAAGTTGCAGGCATTATTCCTGAAAAATATGAGCAGTCAGCACATCAGTGGTTCCGATTTGTAATGAAAAACTTTACGCCGGCACTCCTGGTTGGTATTGGTGTTGCATATACAGACCTCAATGCAGTTATAGAATCATTCAGTCTGATTTATGTGGTGCTTGTATTTGTAACGGTTGCCGGAGCGGTAATTGGCTCAGGCATCGCGGGTCATTTCCTGGGCTTCTATCCAATCGAAGCTGCGATTACAGCGGGTCTTTGCATGGCAAACATGGGTGGCACAGGTGATGTCGCAGTACTGTCTGCGTCTGAACGTATGGAGCTTATGCCATTTGCCCAGATTTCATCCCGTATTGGGGGCGCATTCATGCTCATTGTTGCAACGAGCTTACTGGGGATGTTCTTCTAGAAGGACATCAATCAACCTGTAAAATTTTAAAGGAGCTGTCGAGGAAATTGTTCTTCGGCAGCTCCTTGCTTTTTTTTGAGAGAGGTGTATACTAATGAGTGAGTACTCACTCATTGAAAGTGAGCAGAGAAATTTGATGGCTCATAAGGCCATTACAATATTGAGGAGGGTGACGTTATGTCAAAACCGAGTATGCGTGATAAGGTTATTGCGTCAGCAATACTGCTGTTTGCAAAGCATGGGTATACAGGGACATCAACCGCACAGATTGCAAAGGAAGCGGGTTGTGCTGAGGGAACTATTTTCAGGTATTTCCCAAAAAAAATTGATCTGCTGAGATTTGTGGCTTCCGAGTTCATACGCCAGTTCGGAGGGGGAATTGCAACGAAGACCCTGTATGAAATTGTGGAGAATTCAGAGGATATGACTGCGGTGGAATTTATTGAAGCCCTGATGTATGACCGAATGAAGCTGCTTAGAGACAACTCTGAAATTCTCAAAATTGTTGTCTATGAAATCAATTTTCACGATGAACTGAAGACGCAGTTTTTCAATGAATTCATGACCAATTTAAAGGGTGTTGGCAGCATGGTTTCAGATATTCTGGCAGAAAAGCTCGAAATGGACCAGATTGATTTTATGCTGGCTCTGCGGGGGCTTATGGGTCAGATTTTCGCCATACTCTTCCAGCTCAATTTTCTGGAGCCTGACCAGGTGCATGATGACGATCAAAAGCTCCATGAACTTGTACATGCATCAGCACAGCTATTAATAAACGGACTAAAGGGGATGTAGCAATGATTATAAGAGGAAGAGTTAGAATTTTGGCAGTGGCGTTCATACTGATGATTCTGCTTGCTGGCTGCCGCGTGGAAAAAGTCGATTACTATACTGGAACTGTGGAAGGCGATAAATACGCAGTCATGACCTCTGTTTCAGGGGAAATAGAGGTCGTTTATGTCAAAGAAGGAGACCGTGTGGAGGCGGGGCAAAAGATCGCCCAGCTGGATACGGACGCTCTGGAAATTGAAAAAATGCGTCTTGAAGCGGTGCTCGAAGGTGCACAGGCAGACCTTAGAAATATTGCCAATGGTGCACGCGAGGAAGAAATCAATCAGATTTATCAACAGATCGCCCAGCAGGAGGATCAAATTGGTATTTTAAAGGACCAGTACAATCATGTTGATGATGCATATGTCAAGATGACACGTCTGTTTGAAAGCGGCGCGGCCTCACAGCAGCAAAAAGATGATGCCAAGCTTGCAAAAAGCAATGCGGCCCTCATGCTGGAGCAGGCACGTGCGCAGAAAAAACTTCTCGATGAAAACCTGGCCCTGGTTCTAGAAGGGGCAACAGAGGAAGAACTACTTTCCGCTAAGAGCCGTGTTGAAAGTGCAAAATGGGCTGTTGCGGCTGTCGAAGACAAGATTGAAAGCGCTACGATTACCGCGAAACACAGCGGGACCATAGAAACTGTCTATCTAAATGCTGGAGAGCAGTACGCGGTTTCTGCAAAAATTGCAGACATTGTTGACTTGCAGGCGCTAAACATCCGCATTTATGTCGAGGAGAAAAATCTCCAGCATGTCAAAGTGGGAGATGCTGTACTCGTAAAGGTAGACTACGATTCAACCTTTGAGACATCTGGAATTGTCGAGTTTATCGCTTCAGAGGGCGAGTTTACGCCTAAAAACCTTGAGACCAAGGAAAACAGGCAGGAGGTTGTTTATGAAGTGCGGATCAGGCTGGAGGATACCAGTCAGGTCTTAAAACCGGGAATGCTTGTGGATGCGTATCTGGGAGATGATGACAATGAATGAAGCAGCAGGACAGGAAACACTCATTCAAATTCGTGATTTGCACAAGTCTTTTGGAAAGCTTGAGGCAGTAGGTGGCATTGATCTGGATATTCCAAGAGGCAAGATATTTGGCCTTCTCGGTCCCAACGGCGCGGGAAAATCCACACTCATACGTATGCTGTGCGGCGTCCTTCGTCCGACATCCGGAAGTGGAACCGTTTTCGGATACGATATCGTCAAGGACGCAGAACTGATCAAGCAAAATATCGGATACATGTCTCAAAAGTTCAGTCTCTATGAAGATTTAACCGTCTATGAGAACCTGAAGTTCTATACGGAAATCTACAATGTGAACCGAAAAGAGGTGGATCAGCGTATAGAGCAGATCATCAACATGGCTGGGCTCACCGGACGAAAGAACCAGATAACCGGAACCTTGTCCGGAGGATGGAAGCAGCGGCTGGCGCTGGGATGCACCCTGATTCATAGACCCAAACTCCTCATTCTGGATGAACCTACGGCAGGTGTTGACCCGGTTTCAAGAAGAATCTTCTGGGAAATCATTTACAGGCTCTCACGTCAGGGCATCAGTATACTTGTGACAACCCATTATATGGATGAGGCTGAGAGCTGTGATGAAGTTGCCTTCATATTTCGGGGAAACCTGATTGGCAGGGGAACGCCAAGTGAAATTATCAGCGAACTGGGTGTGAAGACCCTGGAAGATGTATTCATCAAGTATGAGGAAGAGGTAACTGGCAACAAGGTCATGAGTTCCTATGACGAGCTGAAATTCCTTCTGAGAGAGGGGGATGAAAATTGAGCCCTGCACGCTTATTTTCTGTTGTTAAGAAAGAATTCATACACATTCGAAGAGATAAACCAAGCCTTATTATTGCCATACTCATGCCCGTGATTTTCACACTCCTATTTGGCTACGCGGTCAATACCGATGTTGAAACCATTGACATGGTCGTCCTGGACATGGACAAGACCCCGCAGAGCAGAGAACTTATTGACAAGTTTGACGCCACACGCTATTTCAGTCCGACAAAATATCTTAAGAATACGGGTGAAATCCGGCGTGCCATAATGGACGATTCAGCGGATGTCGCCCTGGTTATTCCAGCAGGCTTTGGGAAAAAAATTGAAGAAGGCGAAAAGTCTACTACGCAGCTGATTATAAATGGCGTCGATCCGACAACGGCAAGAACGGCGCTTCAAAGCAGTGTCATGCTGTCTAGAACCTATGTTTTTGAGCTGATTGAGTCATCGGGTTTTGACTTGTCATCAAACATGGACAGACTGGATATACGGACCAAGGTCTGGTTCAATCCAGACATGGAGAGCGCCAAATTTATCATACCGGCGCTCATTGGGCTGGTCATGCAGAACATTACGGTAATTCTCACCGCCTTTTCCCTTGTACGTGAAAAGGAACGCGGAACCATAGAACTTCTTATTGTCACACCAATAAAAAGTGTAGAGCTCATTGTGGGTAAGATGGCACCTTATGTCATTATAGGCACCATCGATTTTCTCATAGCCCTCTTTCTGGGAACCTGGTGGTTTGAGGTGCCCATAGTTGGATCGCTGCCCCTGCTCATTATCCTGGGAATTCTCTTTGTCATGTGTGCCTTGGCCATTGGCATGCTCATCTCCACCATAGCCAGCAATCAGGCCCAGGCCATGCAAATGGCACTTCTATTCCTGCTCCCAAGTGTAATCCTTTCAGGATTCATGTTCCCGCGCGAGGCCATGCCCATGCCCATATATATGGCGGGTTATGCACTGCCGGTAACCTATTTCATCAACATTTTAAGGGATATCATACTCAAGGGTGCTGATTTCACCTATCTGATTCATGATACCATTGCCCTTGGCATATTGACGGTCATTCTGCTTGCTGTTGCATCGACACAGTTCAAGAAAAGACTGGACTAAAGTAAAACCTGAGAAAGGACCCTATGGAAAGACGCACCTTATGTGCGGTCTGTCCATAGGGTCTTTTTAAGTATTACGAATTGAGCCGTTAGCTGAAGAATGCCTGATTCTTAATGAATGTCTTGAGCTTTCCACGCAGGTCCTTTCCGCTAATGGGTTTCGTCAGGTAATCGTCGCAGTCAAGGTCCTTGATACGTTCGACTTCATCAGAAGTGGCTATGGCGGACATGACGATGATATAAGGAAGATTTCCCTTGAGTTTGTTCGTAGGGTCTTTCAAGTGGTTCAGCACATCGATGCCATTGAGTACGGGCATTTGAATATCAAGCAGAAGGACCATATAGTCCTCTTGATACATCATATTCAGTGCCTCCATACCATTGCTTGCAAAGTGCATTGTAATAGGCAGGTCTCCGAGGAGTCGATGAATTAAGCGCCTGTTCATTTCCAAATCGTCCGCAATGAGAATTTTAATACGAGAGCTCCCTGTGTCCGTGTCTGAGTTGCGATGTGAACCATGAGAGCTTTGCTTCTCAGGCAAGCGCTCAACGAGGTTGTCAAGCATGGCGTAGAGTCCTTGGATGTATTTGAGATTTGGGGCTTGATGCCTAGTTTCCTCCAAAATACAGTTCAGGATTTCAGAGAACTCATGCATGCTGTAATTTAGGGTGACGCCCTTCATGGCATGTGCGGTATGGTAGATTTGATCCTTATTTCTGCTTTGAAGTGCGTTGTTGATGTTCTCAAGATAATGGGGAAGTCGATCAATTACTTCCAGTGTCAGATCCTCAAGGTTTTCATTTTTACCAATCCACCGGTTTACAAGCGTTGCTCCGCTGTCATCGAAATCTTGGAAATCCGGTAAAGCCAGAACTGGAATTTTTAC
This sequence comes from uncultured Acidaminobacter sp., assembly GCA_963678925.1. GTDB lineage: Bacteria > Bacillota > Clostridia > Peptostreptococcales > Acidaminobacteraceae. The sequence goes on from OY787533.1 coordinate 2,946,153, forward strand.
AATGAATGTGCTGCCAACACCTATTTCGCTTTTCAGGTCGAGTTGTCCGCCGAGATGACTGATGAGAGTCTTTGATATGGTCAGTCCCAAACCCGTGCCGCCATGGGTTCTGCTCGTCGTAATATCTGCCTGTTCGAATGGTGCAAAAATGTGTTCAGCCTCTTCTGCTGTAATGCCAGGTCCAGTGTCTGTGATTGAGATCTGAAGGGTCCCATGAATATAAGCCATTTGTAGCTCGATATATCCCTTTGTGGTGAACTTGATGGCGTTCGAAACAAGGTTCACTAAAATCTGTTGGATTTTATAGGCGTCTCCAAAAGCATATTTTGGAACAAGTCCAGTCAAATGCGTATGTATTTCGATGTTTTTGGAGTTTGCACTCAGCTCAAACATCTTGACCAGTTTATTGAGTTGGTTTGTGGGGGAAAAGACGCCGTTGAATTCTTTAATAATACCAGATTCGATTTTTGAGTAGTCTAGAATGTCGTCCACAATTTCCTGAAGGAGCTTTCCGGAGTGAATAATTGAGTCCAAAGAGTCAATCTTGATGAGATTAGACTCGTTGTCTCGCAAGTACTCTGAATAGCCAATAATTGAATTGAGAGGTGTTCGTATTTCGTGACTCATATTGGCAAGAAAATACCCTTTTGCTTGACTTGCCCGTTCCGCGGATTGAGCGGCTGAGGTTAAGGAGTCTTCAATCTGCTTGAGTGCAGTTATATCTCGGAAGATACTCACTGTTTCGGTACTTTTGTGAGGCGCGCTGTTTAAAATGGAGTGCTCTACATGATAACGGCGTTTTTCTTTGTCTAATTCAATGACAATCTCCGAAGAGGTTTGAGGAGATGGTGGTTCGAAATCACGATAGATTTCTTGATTGTTTTCATCTTTGTATATGATTTGCATGATGTCCTGAATGCGTGCACTGGTGCAAGCAACATCCTTTTTGCAGAAGGTGTTCTTTGCAATCTGGTTCATATAGGTAATGGTGCCATCGGCCTGGGTGACAATGATGCCATCGGACATTGCATCAAAAATCAAACCCATTTTTTCTTTTGAAATGAGTGTTGTAGAAAGTTCACTGGTCATTGCATTGAATGCTTTTGAAATGATGCCGATTTCGTCATAGGACTCGATTGGAATCTGGTGGTTCAGGTTTCCGCTTACAATTTTTTTTATTCCGTTTTCTAGTTGGGAAATGGGTCTAGTCATGGATGTTGAAAGTTTCAAGGAAAGAAAGACACTAAAAATAATAGTAAGGGCAGAAAGAGCAAAAAGTGTCGCCTTTAGGGTGTGTGTTCGCTTAAAGGCTTCTTCGTAATCAATTTCAATAAGCAGTCCAGCAGGATTATCTCCAATCATGACGATTCCAATCGTTCCAAGAACTTCAATGCCTCGATAATCAGTGTATAGGGCGCTTTGAGTAAAGGTGAAATCATCGACCATCATTGCACTTCTCAAAAGCCTGGTCCCTTGGGTATCTACCATTTGGAATAAGGTATTCTCGCTTTGACGATCACCTAGAAGTGTCTGTGTCAGTAGGTTCTGATTGTTATCAATAAGATAGGCATCTCCAGTTTCGCCAATGTTCTTTATATCCTTATGGATGATTTTCAGAAGCGTTGCTTGCGGCATGACAAATGTAATGACGCCTTGAGGTATACCCTTATTCTTGGATCTAATTGGTATGGAAAGTGACAGGACTACAGAATCGTACTTTTCGGAAAAATGAATCTGAGACCAAATGGGTTTTCCAAGTTCGAGGGCACGACGGCATTGACACTGAAGATCCGTATGTGAACGACCATCCTTGAGTGCGAATATGGGGGTCAGGTTGATATCTTTTATAAAAATGTCAGTGAAGTCATGAGCGGTAGCATAGGTTTCCAGATAAGTGGTGAGAATATTATTGAATCTATCACCTGAAGCAGAATTCTTGCTTTCTAGATCAATGAATGTATTGATGAAATCAGATGAGGCAATTGTAACACCGTCTGATTGGAGGTCGTTAAGTAATCTGTCTAAGGCACTTTGCTTAAACTTCAATACGATTTCATTTTGCTTGAGAATCTGATTGTAATTCATATGGTATGCAGCATTATAGGTTAGAACAGACAATATCAAGATGGGAAATATGCCTGTTAGAGCAAGTAGAGCAAGAATTTTATTTCGATACTTAAATTGTCTATACATATGCCCCTCCTATATAAGTTATTGATGCATGTTTACCCTTATACCAATGTCATACATCACTTAATACGAAAATTGTGCTTTATATGTTTTTGTTAGCAATCACATGGATATAAGTCAAATGATAGCAAGTATTTACTGGAGGGGATATGTCTGAAACCATTTGAATTTGATGTTGACCTGCTTGAAATTATTCCTGAATTTATAGATTTGAAGATGTTGGAGATTCGTGAAATTCAGGTGTTGATTGAAAAGAAATCCTATGCAGAACTGCGTAGGATTGGACATAGGATGATGGGGTCGGGACTAACCTATGGCGTTAGGTTTGTCACCGTGTATGGCGAGCATCTCAAGGTATTATCTGAGTACGGTGATTTGGAAGCCATACGTCATGTCACCGCGGCGTATGTGATTGATTTAGAGTCTTTTAAGGCATATATAAGCAGTGAAAACAGGGGTGTGTGAATGAAGAAGCGAATACTTGTAATTGATGACGATGAGGCAATCCACAAATTAATGGATTTTGTTCTTGAAAAAAAGAAGTACCAAGTGCTGAGTGCAAGAACAGCTGAGGAAGCACTGGAAAAAATAGAGCGCCATTTTATCGATGCTATCATATTGGATCGTATGCTCAATTTGGAGGATGACGGCATGTACATATTGGAGCATGTTAGGTCTAAACCTGAATATAGTGCAGTTCCTGTTATTGTACTAAGTGGCAAGGGTGAAAATCAGGAGCGTGTATTTGGATTGAACTGCGGAGCTGATGACTATATTACAAAACCATTTGATAAAAATGAATTGCTTGCAAGATTGGAAGCGATTTTCAGGCGTATTGATCTTGATAGGAAACAAAAAACGCATGTGCTTTGCTTTGGGAAAATACGCATCGATACTGAGCAGCATAAGATTTGGAAGAACGATAAAGAAATATCCTTAAAGCCAAAGGAATATGATTTGCTTGTCAAGCTGGCAAAAAATCCAGGCAAAGTCTTTTCTAGGGAGGAAATTCTTGAGACTGTATGGGGATACGAAAATAGTGTGGAAACGAGGACTGTAGATGTCCACATTCAAAAGATAAGGCAAAAGATTTCCGCTGATACTGAAAGGGATTTATGGATTGAAACCATACGCGGATACGGCTATAGGTTCAAGTCTAAAATCGATTGAGGTTGATGACAAAGTCAATAGTCTGAAACACGAGCTGAGCTCGTGTTTTTCTATTTGTGAAACAAAGCATCGATTTTGGCTTTGGTAACAGGCTTAGCAATGGTACCTGCTATATCGTGCGCGTGACATAGAATGTTCTGGTCAGCACTTGTTATGTAAATCTTGATTTTGGGGTGATTGGTCTTAATATGGTCAAGAAGCCTTGCGCAGGTTGTTGATTCAAGATAATAGTCGGTGACAAGACTGTGTATATTTTTTTTATCAAGTATTTTTATGGATGCTTCGATAGTGTTTGCGAAGAAAGTATCGTAGTCTGACTGTTCAAAACGAGCCTGGAGAGCCTTTAAAACCAGCGCGTCATCATCAACGAAAAGAATGCTATGTCTCATAAATTCCTTACCTCCTAACCCCATCGCATTTTCACAAATAGTGTATACCCCTTGATTTAAAATAATACCCATACTATTTAGCAATGTGAGAATACAGACCTGGAGGTTTTACATAATGCTTACATTAGCATTCTTTGATGAGGGTAAATATGCTAACAGCTAGGTGTCGAATGAAAAGGAGGGCTTTATGAATCTTAAACAGTGCAATCCGGTTGAAGTCCTTGATTTGCTTGACGGCATATTGGAGTCTATGTCAACGGCTGTTTTTATCATTAGAGAAAACTATAAGGTAACCGATGGAAACCAGGCATTCAGAGAAAGTTTTCAAGTCAACTTGAATCATATGGAAGGCTTTGGAGATATCATTTCGTGTGTTAATGCATCGAAATCCGACCAAAACTGTGGAGAGACCATGAACTGTGCAGAGTGTCAATTTCACAGAGCTTTAGAAAAGACCCTTAGAGACAAGGTGTCTGTAGAAAGCTTCAAGGCGAGTCGGACAGTGTACCTGAATGGGCAGCTAGAAAAGCGACATTTCAAAATGAGTACACGCTATTGCCAAATAAGTGATGTACCCTGTGTCCTTGTCATGGTTGAGGATATTACAAAAGATGAAGAGAATCGATTGGAGCTTGAGAAGCTCTATAAGACAACACAGTTGAATGAGATGAAACTCTCAGAGAAGGTTACAAGTCAGACTAAAGAAATCACGCGCATTACCATGTCCATGATTAATGCGCTGGAAAACGCGAATTACTATAATGATACGGATACTGGAAACCATATAAGAAGAGTCTGTAAGTATTCGGCGCTCTTTGCAAGAGCATATGGATGCAGTGATGAATTTGTTGAAAAAATTGAACTTTATGCCTCCTTGCACGATGTTGGAAAAGTCGGTATTTCTGACGGACTGCTCAAGAAAAAGGGAAGGTATACAAAGCCGGAATGGGAATCTATGCAGAATCATGTGGTGATTGGTGCAAAAATGATAGAAAGTGCACAGCTTGATGACATGGCAGTCAACATTGTGAAGTATCATCATGAATGGTTTGACGGAAGTGGTTACAAGTATAAGCTGAAGGGAATGGATATCCCGCTGGAAGCGCGCATTGTAGCACTTGCAGATGTTTATGACGCCTTATCGACAAAACGATCCTACAAGGAGGCCTATTCGGATGAAATGGTGGATAGAATCATTTTAGAGAGCTCTGGAACGCAATTTGATCCTGATCTGGTAGAGGTCTTTTTTAGACTTAAGGATGAGGTTCTAAAGATAAAGAATACCTATGTAGAAGATGATGTAAGTAAAATAAATTCTGAAGTCATAGACGGCATTCGTGTGATAAATCTTGTCGGTAGGGTCACGTTTGATCATGTAGATGAACTTACCTTCGAGCTGGATAGAATTTCTATGGAGAAGACATGTGTTCATAGGGGCCAGATCATTAATCTGAAAAGCGTCCAGACCATTGATTCTGTGGGACTTGGTTTTCTCATAAGGTTACAAAAGTCTTTTCATGGACAGTGCTGTCTGGTTTCAGACGATGAATTCATATTGGAGCTTTTGGATGTATTCAATATGGATGAGCTTTTCAAAATTTTTGCTGATATGAAGTCGGCAAGAAAATTTTTAAATGGATAAGTTAAGTAGATGAATGGGAACGGCGGGAGGTGAGTTGGATTTATGCATGGATACCTAGAACTGCATGACGTACTGACTTTTGCACAGGAGGCGGAAACAGATGCGTTGAAAGTCCACGAAGCTAAATGGAATGTACTCATTGTTGATGACGATTCCTCAGTCCATCAAGCCATCAAGCTTTCTCTGCGCAAGCTTATATATGAAGACAGGGGAATTCAATTTTTCAGTGCACATGACTGCGATATGGCCAAGAAGCTCATGCGCAGCATTGAGGATATAGCCGTTGTACTGCTAGACATATCTGTGAGTCGCAAGGAGGACGGCCTTGAACTGGTTGAGTTTATTCGTAACAACTTGAAGAATAAGAAGACAAGAATTGTCATTATGACTGGAAATATCAGTTCACATATCAGTAAAAATACTATTTCGGATTATGATATCAACGATTTCAAACCTAAAACGGATTTAACTGTACAAACGCTCTATACCACCATTGTATCTCTTCTAAGAGCATATTCTGACATTCTCCATCTGGAAAGCAAGGAAAAGGAGCTGCAGGCAGCTTATAAGACAAGTGAAGTCAGAATGAAGGCGGTAAATGCATCAAACACAGGGATTGCCATTACAGATGCTGAAGGGGTCATTACCTGGTGTAACTCATCTTTTGTAGAAATTACCGGATTCAATGAAGTGGATATAGTCGGCCAAGTTTGGGAACGTTTATTAATCACCAACAAGGTGAAAAAATCTTATGGAAAAAACGACTATAGCTTTCATATGAAAGACGGAAAACGGAAAATTGCAGAAGTCCGGTATGAAAATGTTATAGATGAGGATGCCTTTGTTCTTAATTCTGTTATTGCCCTGCATGACATAACAGAACGCGAAAATGCAAAAAGGAGCTTGTATAAGGATATTGAAATGGCGAGAAAGGTTCAGCGCAGTGTGCTTCCAAAACCAATTGAGAATGATTGGATACGTGTTCAGGGCATACACAAGGCGACTGAAAAGGTTGGTGGTGATATGTTTTTCTGGGAGCTTCAGGGGGACACAACCTTGAACTTGATTTTGCTGGATGTCATGGGCCATGGGATTGCAACTGCGCTTGTAACCATGTACCTGCGTTCGGTCATTTCCGACCACTTCGATCTTTCAAGCAATCCTTGTGATCTGCTTATAAATCTGCAAAATGCGCTCAGTAGAATTAATGAGAGTGTAAAGGACGATATCGATTACTATTTTACCTGTGTAGTCATGACTGTGAATAAGTTAAGCGGTGATATGACCTATGTAAATGCTGGACATCCCAATGTCGTCATGACCCTTAGAAGTGGTGGTGTCAGAAAATTGGAATCCACGATTTTGCCCATTGGTATCATTCCTTATGATTTTATCGAGGCTCAGCACTGCTCGCTGGATGAGGTTGAAAACATACTGCTCTATTCGGACGGACTGCTTGATATGAGCAGTAAAATCACGCAGGGATTTGATAGTCCGATGGTACCCGGTGTGTCAATCAAATCTCAGATAATGCATTGTTTTAATCGGGTAGAGCAAGAAACTTACAGCGATGATATTTCGCTGATTTGGTTAGAAATGCTTGGAACGGAGGGTGCTGAATGAGTCGATTGATAATTGAAATGCCTGGTATTAAGGAAAATTTGAGTTTTATGGATACGGCCATACTCGGTTTTCTGCAGTCACTCCAGTTAAAAGGGCACAAACAGATCCATTTTGCAGTTCACGAAGCAATTATCAATTCAATACAACAAATTGAACGACGATTTCCAGATGGGGAAGCCACTGCCTTGATTATCGAGATAGATGTAAACGACACTAGGGTTCTGGCGCAGGTGACTGACTGGATGGGAGGCATTAAGTCGGATGCACTCAATAAGGTTAAAGCACTCAAAGCGGGTGTGTCGCCCCAGTCGGAATCTGGACGGGGTTTACTAATGATTGAGCAGCTTGTAGATGAAATGAGTTGGGAGTGCATGGAAAACAACCAGTTTGTGATTCGGATGGAAAAGTTGATTTAGACCATGAAGTGCAATGAAGAGGAGGGGTATCATGAAAATAAGCACAAAAGTCAATGCACTATTAGGTATGGTAATACTGGTCTGTCTATTGGCAAGTGGTGTGATGTATTATTTGGTTCAGGATATATCACATGAAGTGGAGCATCATGCAAATGAGACATCACCACTTATGTTGACATCGAAAGATCTTCAGCTGGATATTGTTCAAATACAGCAGTGGATCACAGATATTTCAGCAACACGTGCCAAATCCGGATATGATGATGGCCTTGATGAAGCTGAGCGGTATTACGCGTCCGCTAAAAGCAGAATTGCAAGTCTTAAAAACTCGGGAATTCAAGTTTCTATGCTGGATGAGCTCGAAGGGAAACTGGATGCCTTTTATGCCACTGGCTTGCAGATGGCAAACGCATACATCAACCAGGGTACAGACGCCGGCAATGTCTATATGGGACAGTTCGATCCTTATGTTTCTGACCTGAAAACAGCACTGGATGGATATTTGCAAGAGATCAGTGTGGTTTATGAAACAGGAAACGCAAAAATTGGGAGTGAATTAACTTTACTCAGCAACACAACACTTATCGCATTTGGTGTGCTACTGGTGGCTGTTGCCGCCATGTCCCTGATCATACGCAACACGGTACTGAAACGTATTACAGAATTGGCAGTCAAGTTTGAAGGTATTGCTGAAGGTGAAGGAAATTTGACAACGCGAATACAGGCAAACTCAAATGATGAGATTGGTGAAGTCTGCAACCACTTTAATCACTTTGTTGAACGAATTCAGAATCTGGTTAGATTCGTGCAGGAGCTTGCAGAAGAGTCAGCAAATTCAATAGATCAGGTCAACGAAGTTGCTGGACAGCTCAATTTGGCTGTCGATGAAGTGGCTCAGGCAACAGCCGAGGTCGCCGAGGGTGCCACTGAGCAGGCAGGCGCGATCAGTCAAATGATGGATAGCATAAGAGGAAACAAGGAACACATCAGTGTTGGAATGGACCATATTACCCAAAGCATTGAAATTTCAAGAAATGCAAATATGGCTGCAGAAAGCGGTGTGAATTCTATAAACGACGCCATTCATCAGTTCAAGAACATAAGCAAGACCATTATATTTGCCAAGGATTCCATAGAAAAACTGGACAAGCGGACAAATGACATAGGTAAGATTGTAGAGCTCATATCTGGGATTTCCGCACAGACAAATCTGCTTGCCTTGAATGCTTCCATTGAAGCCGCGCGTGCTGGTGAACATGGCAAAGGATTTGCTGTAGTTGCAGATGAAGTACGAAAGCTTGCCGAAGCTTCTGAACAGGCCGCGGGTCAAATTACCGAGCTCATTACAGATATTCAGGCAGAAACATCTGTCAATGTCAATACGATGAATTCAAATGTGGATAGTGTGAATACACAGACGGACATTGTCAATAGGGGTGGAAGTGTACTCCAGGAAATTCAGAGTGTTGTTAATCTGAACTCTGACAAGGTGCATGAGCTGTCCAACATATTTGAAATAGTTACTGAAAACATGAATCAGTTGGCGACGTGGTCCGATTCCGTAATCTCCGTTGTGGAAAACACTTCAGCGTCTTCTCAGCAGGTGGCGGCATCGATTGAGGAGCAGGTTGCCGCAATTAATGAAGTGGCTGCACAGATGGAGAACATCAAGAGTGTCTCAAGCCAATTGCGCATGCAGGCGAACAAGTTTATCGTATAGGGAAAGGGGTAGATGATTTGTCTGATATCGTGAGACCGAAGGTCATGAGTAAAATTGAAAATGGTATTCAGTTTTTGAAACTAGATGGTAGAATCACCTATGATGCAATTGAAGAATACAAGCAAGATATTAAGACGGAAATAGTCGCGTCAGAAGGATACATTATAGACTTGTCCAGAGTAGATCAGATTGACAGTACGGGTCTAGGGCTGCTAGTCAATGTGGCCAAGAATTTCATTTATAACAAGAGCAAAATGGTCATACTCAATGATGATGAATGGATTAATGAACTCTTTAAGGTATCGAAGCTGAATACAATTTTTCAGATTTGCAGTTCTAAGGAAGAGGCAATGGCAGCAATAGCACAGGAAGATGAGAATTTCTGGAACAAGGTCTTGTCATACTAGATGAAAATGTATGCGAGTAAAGAAACAGGAATGCCTGAAGGGGCATTCCTGTTTTTGCGTTAGTCAGAAATATAAGGGATAAGCTGCTTGTCTTCATAGAGCACATGATTGTTGATCCATTCCTGTAGATATAAATAAAGATCAAGCATATCCTCAAATTCGATGCTGCGCGATTTGAAATCATTTTGGAGTTTAAGAATATGTTCCTTAAATTCAGTGTGAATGTCATGGTGGGCGGCAACATCTGGATAATTGCATTTTTTCATGATACCTTCTTCGGTTTTGAAATGCACATCAACATAGACTAGCAGCTTTTCAAGTATGACAGGAACCGCATTTTCCGCATCAGCTTTTCGCACTGCCTGATGCAGGGCGTTGATGGAATCAATCAGATCCTGATGCTGCTTATCTATGACCGCGTTGTTAACAGAGTAGCTTTCATTCCATTTTATTGGCATGGGATCCCTCCTTAATCCTATTATACCTAAGCCAACGCTTTGTGAATCATATATTCGACTAGAGGGAACTTTGTATGTGTACGTCCTGTGGACAAAGAGTTAAGAAAGCATTAAACATGCACAAATCAGGCGTTTTTGACCGATTTTTTAAGTTAATTTTAAGACTTGTCTGTTAGGTTTTATGATGAATGAGTGTTGAATTTGAAAAAGCATAAGGGGGTATATATGAAAATACTCATAAAGTATACATTTCGCAATATCAAGGAGCATAAGTTCAGGACATTTCTCATTTTAATCTCCATCATGCTTTCTGTAGGCCTGTTTTTTGGTTCTCTTTCGGTATCCGATGCACTTGTAGAGCTCGTCATGGACAATATTAAAAGCTTTATCGGCAGTGCGGAAGTCTACGTCGGTCCAGGTCCTGCCAGTGAGACATACACAATCAAGATGAAGGATCTGGGAGATGTTGAAAGTCAGATCGAGTATGCGGTCGGGGTTGTTGAAAACGGAGCCGATTACCGGTCGGTTGATGGCAAAGACACACCGATTTCCATAAAAGGTTTCAGACTGGAAGATTTGGAGCTTATGAATCCAGTTCGGTTCGAATCATTTATGGGGCAAGAGGCGTTTACAGGAAAAACGGTCATTGTTGGAAAGAGTTTCGCTGAAAGCCAGGGGTTGGAACTTGGCGATACCCTAAGATTGAAGTTTTCTGATGATGACATAAAGATGTTCAAAATTGCGGGTATAGCGGCAAATGAAGGCTTTTTTAAGAAAAGCATGGCCTTTTCGGATGACACGGTCACCGTAATTGTGCCGCGAGAAACCTTGAGCCGGTTTTTAGGCTCACCAAATCTGGTCAATACGATTTACGTAAAAACGGCTGATGACAGTAAGGTAGACGAGACCATTGAAGCCTTAAAGACCGTTTACAAAACTGAGTCGGTAGAAAAGATGATTACAAAGAGTGAACTTGAGGCTGAGGTGAGGCCGATTCGGATTCCCTTCATGTTCATGCTCATTCTTGTAGTGATAATCAGTACATTTATCATATATACATCTTTCAAGGTCATAACCCTTGAGAGACTCCCTATGCTGGGGACCTTCCGAAGCATTGGGGCAACGAAGAAAATGACCGATGCGGTCATGATTTCTGAGGCCTTCATATACGGGACCCTGGGAAGCCTTCTTGGATGCGGCATCGGGCACGTCTTTCTCAAGTTCATAATTCAAATGATGGCGGGAGAATTCGGGGTGGACAAGGTTGTCTATCCGGTGAAGAACCTGCTTGCTGCCCTTATGTTTGGCGTGGTCCTTTCCATTGGAAGTGCACTGATCCCAATTGTGAAGGTGTCACGGATCCCTGTAAAGGAAGTACTTCTGAATATCATTGATGGAACAAGACGCAAGAGAAGGTATTTGCGTTATGTGACTGGTGCAGTGCTTGGTCTGAGTTCCTTCCTATTGCCGGTCATATTCTCTGAGGGAACTATGGCGGCGGTTTCGGGCGGCCTGGGTATAGTCTTGCTCATTGCTTCTCTGGTTTGCTTCGTTCCCCTTTTGACAGACACCTTTATCCGACTTTCAGAGGGCCTTTTTGCAAAGGCGTTTGGGAATATTGGTCTTCTGGCTGTCAAGAACATGCGCGGTAATAAAAGCACCTATGACAATGTCATTCTGCTAACCATAGGACTTGCAAGCATGCTGACCATCAGCGTCATGGGCATGGGCATACAGAATGAGACCCTTTCCGCATTTGAAATGCAGACCTATGACATACATGTCTATGCTTCAGAAGCGACACCGACAACGACACAGCGGATTCTATCCATTGAAGGGATTGCAGACAGTATCCTGTATCAGGAGTCCTGGGATGCTTTCAAGTATGAGGGGGAAGAAAAGGCCTTTCTCAAGAAATTGATCGGTGTGGACAATGCAAGGTATCTGGACTTTTTTAAATATGACATTCTAAACCATGAGGATGACAAGGTGGTCTTTGAGAAGCTCTTCCATGGCAGGAACCTCATACTGGGTACAACCGTACGCGACAAGTATGGTCTTCAAGAAGGACAAGTGCTGTCTCTCGACACGGGTGAGGGCATAAGAGACTATAAAATCATTGGATTTGTCAACACAAAGGTTGCAAATGGCATAGTCGGGATAACGAGCAGGTCCAATCTCAAAAATGATCTGAAGCAGAGCTGGGGACTTCGGATGGCCATGAAAATCCTGCCGGGCTATGATGGCGATGCCATGGTCATGAAAATCGAAGACAAATTGAAAAATATGAGCTGGTATGAAGTACGTACACTGGAAAGCCAGAAGAAGGATTATATTGAAGAGAACAAGAAAATCATCATGGTATTGTCAGCCTTTTCAGCAGCAACGGCACTGATTGGCTCAATAGGGGTTATGAATAATTTTCTGGTCAGCTTTCTTGCCCGAAAAAAGGCACTGGCCATTTATGCTTCGGTGGGTATGAGCAGGGAACAGAAAAAATCCATGCTTCTCATTGAAGCGGTTTCTGGTGGTTTGATTGGGGCTGTCTTTGGCATTGCCGTTACCCTGCTGATTATTTTCCACGTGGGTGCACTGCTTGCTAAGATAGACGTTACACTGGTTATGGAGCTGACCCTTCAGACGGCAATTTTAGGACTTTTCGGTTCGGTGCTGGTATGCCTGCTGTCATCGATTGGTGTATTGAGGCGCTCGAAAAAAGTAAGTATTATCGAAGAATTGAGATATGAATAGGAGTTGGGCTAATGTCAGCAATTGTAGATGTAAGAGAAGTATGCAAAAACTTCGTGCTGGGGGATGAAGAGGTCAAGGTGCTTAAAACCCTTGATTTTAAAATAGAAAAGGGCGAGTTTGTTTCCCTGATGGGCCCGTCGGGTTCGGGCAAGTCAACTCTCCTTTATTTGATTGGTGGACTGGACTGCCCATCCTCGGGTCAGGTGCTTGTTAACGGGAAAGAACTGAAGCTTATGAAAGATAAAGAAGAAAGCATCATGCGCAGAAGGGAAATTGGCTTTGTGTTTCAGTTCTACAACCTGATTCCAAATTTGAATGTAGAGGAAAATGTACTCTTGCCAATTTTACTGGATGGAAAAAATCCCAAGAAGCATCAAGGGAAACTAAATGAAATACTGGAGCTCGTGGGACTTTCCGATAGGAAACGGCATACGCCCCGTGAACTCTCTGGAGGCCAACAGCAGCGTGTAGCTATTGCGCGTGCCCTGATTGGTGAACCGGACCTCATATTGGCAGATGAACCCATAGGAAATCTTGACAGTGTGACAGGTACAGAGATTATGGAGCTCTTTCAGAGAATCAATAAGGAAAAAGGAAAAACGATTGTACAGGTAACGCATTCTGAGCATGCGGCAAACTACGGTACACGTGTCATCAGGCTAAAAGACGGGAGGATTATCTAATGAAAAGGGGATATTTATATGCTGTGGTTCTTGCAGCGGGGGTGTTTCTTGTAGGGTGTGGCGCTGCAGAAGTGCCTGAGTCTGCTGAGGCAGCAGATATGACAGAGGCAATTGAGGTGCCTGCCATTGAATCGGTAGAAGCTTATGGTATTGTGGAGGCAACTGATGAGCAGGGAATCAGCGTGGATTTTGACGCGCGTATCAATAAGATTTATGTAAAGGCGGGGGAACGTATTTCCAGTGGCGATAAGCTGGTAGATTTTGATATCAGTGTTCTGGAGGATGAGATAGCCAGTCAGGAAATGGAAATTGAAGAGACTGAGTTCGAAATAAGAAATGGAGACTATTCGGTAGAGCGCCTTGAGCTGGATGTGGAGAATTCAAGTGCTGAACTGGAGGACTTGAAAAAGCGCCTTGCGAGAAATGAAGAACTCTTCAGCGTTGGCGCCATATCACAGGAGACCTACGATACTCTAACAGAAGAAGTTGGGCAGAAGAAAAGAGAACACGCAAAGCTTGTACTGAATCTGAAAAGCACCAGAGCACAGGTGGAGGGCGAGCAGAACGCGCTGAGAAACAAGCTGGAACGCCTGAATGACGAGCTCCAGAGGCTCAATGAGAAATACTCAAAGGCCAATTTTGTAAACGGCAATCAAATTGTCTCTAAAATCGACAAGGGTGTTGTCTCTGAGGTAAGTGCCAAAGAGGGCGATTATGTTGACCGTGAAATCAGTGTCATGACCATTGTCGATCTGGATTCCAGAATCGTCCGCGCGGATATTGCGGAGGAGTTCATCAGCCGGATCTATGAGGGCCAGAAAGCCGAAGTGACATCGCAGGCGGTGCCTGACAAGGTCTACTCAGGACACGTGGTTCGTATTTGGGGCACATCAGTCAAAAAAGGTGGGGAGACCATTGTTCCAATAGAAATTGCCCTGGATGATATGGACGACGAGCTCTTTCTCAACTTCAATGTGGACGTGAAAATCCTTCTTGAAGACAAGTAAAAAGTATTTATGACTAAATAAGCACAATTGATGAAAGCGGATGCTGTCAATTGTGCTTTTCTAATTTTTTATTCTTTTTTGATGCGAATCTGGTAGGATTTTATAAAGACCTTATACAATTTCAAGCCATAGTCTTGAGAAATTGTCAGGATTTAATAATGGACATTTTGAACATATGATGTAAACTTAATCATGCGTAAATGTAAGTGTAAAGAAGTGAGTGAGGGCAAGCAATTGGAAATTATAAAAAAAACACCGGTACGTGAGGCGCTCCAGTGTGCACTTGATGCATTTGGAGCGGTGGGGCGTTTTAAGGAAGTGCATATCAGCGATTCTTTGGGACATATTCTAGCAGAGGATGCCATTGTAAACATGGATTTGCCGCCGTTCACAAAATCGACAGTCGATGGATATGCAGTACGCTATACGGATATTGAAGCTGCAAGTGAAGAAACGCCGGTTCTACTCACTGTGACTGGCGAAAGTCATATGGGAAGAATTACGGGGACGACTCTTGAGCTTGGTATGGCACAATATGTTCCAACAGGCGGGATGCTGCCTGGGGGTGCGGATGCGGTGGTCATGATTGAAGATACTGTGGTCGATGGGGATGCGCTGAAGGTCTTCAAGGCCCTGTCTGTAAATGAAAATCTGATCTTGAAGGGTCAGGATCTGCGCTGTGGCGCTCTGGGCCTGAAAAGCGGTACCAAAATGTACCCGCGACATATCGGCCTCCTTGCTTCTATGGGTATCGAACGTGTCAAGGTATATGGCAAGCCAGTTGTTTCAATCATCATAACCGGAGATGAAATCATTCCTCTAGGAACAGAGCTGAAGGAAGGTCAGATTTATGACATCAATTCCTATAGCCTGAAGGCGCTTTGTGAAAGCTACGGCCTGGAAGTGTGCATGACTTCAATTGTTGTAGATGACTATGACGCCATGTGCCGAAAAATTGATCAATCCCTGTCCAGGTCTGACGTGCTTCTCATTTCAGGCGGGAGCTCAGTTGGCAAGAAGGACTATACAGTGGACGCAGTGAAGTCGCGTGCAGGCACAGAGGTGCTTGTGCATGGTCTTGCCTTTAAGCCGGGGAAGCCGACACTTATTGCCAAGCAGGCAGACAAACTTATTTTGGGTCTGCCCGGGCATCCGGTATCTTCAATCATGGTCATGGACATTGTGGGTCGCAGATTGCTCGATGGCATTTGGAACATGGCACTGGCAAAGCGACACAGGATTCAAGCCGTTCTTACCGACGTGGTTGAACCGGCATTCGAACGCGACAGCTGTCAAATGGTCCGTGTTGAAAGCCATGGAGATACTTTCCTAGCAAAACCCATTTATGGAAAGTCAGGCATGATTTCGTGGATAGGGCACTCAGATGGCTATATTGTTGCAGAATACAAGGATGGACCACTCCTCAAAGGCAGTCAGGTGCAAGTGTTTTTGTGGGATAATCATAGTAGTTATATCGGAAATGACTGGGTGTAGTTGTAGAAAACTCACAAGAGCTAAAAATAGGGTATTTTCAACTTATTGACGATTATTGACGTTTTGATGACGTCAAATCGTTAAAAAATTAATAAATCGCCTAGAAATCTCGTAGTATTTCCGCATTGGTTTATGGCGCTGTTTCCTTTAGACTGTATCATGGAATTGTAGTTTTATCATAAAGGGGAGGAAACAATGACTAAAAACTTACTGACTCCAGCAGAAATTACGGGTAAAATGCTGGAGGTCTCTGAGAAAAAAGCGAACAATACTTTTGGTAACATCCTTCTGCTTGGAATCATGGCAGGCATGTTTATCGCACTTGGCAGCGTCTCGGCAACCGTGATGTGGGCGACGACAAATGATTTGGGCATATCCAAATTCCTCGGTGCGGCAATATTTCCAGTAGGGATTATTCTTGTCGTTATTGCCGGCGCGGAGCTCTTCACTGGAAATAACCTGATTTCTCTTGGTTTTATCAACAAAAGAATTACCCTGGGTGGTCTGTTGAAAAACTGGACTGCGGTTTTCATTGGTAATTTCATCGGCTCTGTATTTATTGCTTACCTTGTTTATAAGGGACAGCTATGGGGCACGGTCGGAAATTTGAACCATATTGGTGAAAAAGCGGTTGCGGTTGCCCAGGCAAAGGCGGACTGACTTTCTCCGTGGCATTTTTCAGGGGCATTCTGTGTAACCTGGTTGTGGCGCTTTCCGTATGGATGGCCATGGGTGCAAATACTGTTTCGGGAAAGGTGCTGACACTGTGGTTCCCGGTAACGGCATTCGTTATGGCAAGCTATGAGCACGTGGTTGCCAACATGTTCTTCATTCCTGTGGGAATCCTGCATGGTGCTGCTGTGACGTGGTCACATATGGCCGTGACCTTCATTCCCGTGGCGCTTGGCAATATTGTTGGAGGCGGCGTGATTATTCCGGTTGCCTATCACCTGATTTATCTTAAGGGAAAAAATAAATAGTCAGTCATGCTGATATATAATGCTATCCGCTCTGTCTACGTACGTGATGTACGCTGTCAGAGCGGATTTTTACTATGCTTGGTTTTCTTGAATTATGTCAACCACTCGTGTATACTATTAGGGTCTTTTATTTACATCAAAACGTTACACCCTTTGGGTGCAAAAACGATATAATAGAAGCATTCATTAGATGCAATAGAAGTATTCATTAACTGAAACAGGAAATAAGCTGAAAGGACCCGGGCGGGTTCTGTTTCGGCATAAGAATAAGGAGTTCAATTTGATTAAGACTACAGTGGAAATGCTACGCGAAAAACTCAGTCCGGAAATGATATATATAGATGAACCCATGAACAGACATACGTCCTTTAAGATTGGGGGACCTGCAGATGTGCTGGTCATGCCGAAGTCAGTTGATGACTTGAAGGTGGTTGTGGAAACTTGCCAAGCCAATACCTGCCCGGTTCATATCGTGGGCAACTGCAGCAATCTGCTTGTAGGCGATGATGGCGTTCGCGGTGTGGTTGTAAAGCTTTCTGAGAATTTCAGTGGTGTGGAAATAGACGGAAACAGGGTCAAGGCACAGTCTGGCATTCTCTTATCCCAGCTCTCCAGCAAAGTTGTTGAAAAATCACTGGGTGGTTTTGAGTTTGCATCGGGTATTCCCGGTACAATTGGTGGTGCGGTCTTCATGAATGCCGGTGCATATGGTGGCGAAATGAAGGATGTCGTGCGTGAAGTAACCGTTCTGACACGTCATGGGGAAGTGCTGAGCCTTTCGAATGAAGAACTTGAATTCGGGTATAGAATGAGTGCGGTACAAAGGGAAAAACATATTGTACTAGAGGTTTTAATGGAACTTGAAGAAAAGCCGTACGGAGAAATCAAGCAGCTTATTGATGAACTCACAGAGAAGAGAACATCAAAGCAGCCACTGCAGTTGCCAAGTGCGGGTTCAACCTTTAAAAGGCCTGAAGGACATTTTGCAGGCAAGCTTATAGATGACGCAGGTCTGCGTGGTGTACGCCATGGAGACGCGCAGGTTTCTGAAAAGCACTGCGGATTCATTGTGAATCGCGGAAGTGCGACCAGTGCGGATGTGCTTAGACTCATTGGCCTGGTTCAAAAGGTTGTTTACGACCAGTTTGGCGTGCTGCTTGAACCCGAAGTGCGACTATTCGGGAAGGAATAACTATGAGAATTCTTTCAGATTATCATACACATACAACATTCAGTCACGGTGAGGGCAGTATTGAAGACAATGTCATTGCTGCACGTAATGTCGGGCTGAAAATCATCGCAATCAGCGATCATGGTCCCGGACATATGGGATTTGGCATCAAGCGGAAAAAATATGCTGAGATGCGTTCTATCATTGACGCACTCAACGAAAAATATGACGATATTGAAATCCTCTTGGGTCTGGAAGCGAATGTACTCGATGTCGACGGCAATCTGGATGTCGATGAGGCCCTGCTTGAAATGAATGACATATTGCTGGCTGGCTATCATTTTGGAAGCAAACCAGTCCGCTTTGTGCGGGATATGCTCCATCATGCGGGTAACTATTTCAGCAAGTACAATGGTGGAACAGAACAGCTTCGTGAGGCAAACACGCTCTCGCTGATCAATGCGATGCACAAATACCATATTGACATATTGACCCATCCGGGTGCCAAAGGCCCCATAGATATAAGGCGTGTGGCACAGGCTGCTGAGAAAACCGGAACGGCACTTGAAATCAATGCGAGCCACGGTTTTCTGACGCTTGAGCAAATACTTGAAGTAAAGGATTACAATATAAAATTTTCAATAAACAGCGACGCCCATCATCCAAGAGATGTGGGGAATTTCAAAAAGGCACTGGACAGGGCACAACAAGCTGGCCTTACAAGTGACAGGATACTAAGTGCAGAAGCGGAATAGGAGCGAATTATGGAACTGGTAATCATTACAGGCATGTCCGGTGCA
Organism: uncultured Acidaminobacter sp.; assembly: GCA_963678925.1. Taxonomy (GTDB): domain Bacteria; phylum Bacillota; class Clostridia; order Peptostreptococcales; family Acidaminobacteraceae. Next base: position 2,965,054 of record OY787533.1, read on the forward strand.
GGGCGAAGCCAAGCAATGAAAGTACTTGAGGATTTTGGATATTACTGTGTGGATAACCTGCCGCCAGTGCTTATTCACCAGTTTGTCATGCTTTGCGACCAGAATACCGAGGATATAAGAAAGCTGGCTCTTGTAACAGATATCAGGGGCGGTATTTTCTTTGAAGACTTGGAGAAGGAACTTGAAGCCTTAAAACATGAAGGCTATACCTATAAGGTTATTTTTCTGGATTCCTCGGATGAGGTCCTTATAAAACGATTCAAGGAAGCGCGTCGATCGCATCCGATGAATCCGAGCGGTTCGATTGAAGACGGCATTGCAAATGAACGCAAGCGTCTGTCTAAGCTTCGTGCCTCATCGGATACAATCATCGAAACAAGCGGTTATAACCTGAGTCAGTTTAAAAATGAAATGTCCAAGATCTTTAGAGAAAACACATCGACATCCAATATGTCGATTTCAATCATGTCCTTCGGATTCAAAAAAGGCGTTCCGCTTGATGCGGATTTTGTTTTCGATGCCCGTTTTCTTCCGAATCCTTTTTACATTGAAGAACTTAGATCACTTACAGGAAACGACAGTGCGGTTCAGGACTATGTCATGTCCTTTGAAGAGAGCCATGCCTTTTTCAACCAGATTTTGAGCATGGTCAACACTGTTTTGCCCCTTTGCGAGCGGGAAGGACGTGCGCAACTGATCATTGCCATTGGATGCACAGGCGGACAGCACCGGTCTGTTACGCTGGCAAACAGATTGCACGGCGAACTGCAGGGCGGAACCTACACCGTGAGTATTTCCCATAGAGAGCTGCGGTAAGTGGGACCTGCATGTTAAAGAGAAGTATGTAAAATCTTATCAGACGGGGAGACTCAAAAATGGATACAGATATAAAAATTGTTGCACTCGGCGGGGGGACGGGCCTGTCCATACTTTTAAGGGGCCTAAAACGCATCACATCCGAGGTGACGGCAATTGTTTCAGTCGCCGATGATGGCGGAGGCTCTGGTGTGCTCAGGGAAGATCTTGGCATGCTGCCGCCTGGAGATATTAGGAGCTGTATTTTGTCACTCGCAAATACAGAGCCCATTATGGAGGAATTGATCCGTTACAGGTTCACAGAGGGTGGTCTCAAGGGTCAGAATTTCGGAAACCTGCTGATAGCAGCCCTTGTGGGTATATCGGGAAGCTTTGAAAAGGCAGTTGAAAAGATCAGTGACATCGTTGCGATAACAGGGCGTGTCCTTCCGGTCACCCCTTCAGAAATGACCCTCCTTGCCAGGCTTGGAGATGGCACTTATGTTGAAGGCGAGTCATACATTCCTGTGAAGGTGCTTGAAACGGGTCAGCGTATTGAGTCGATATCCGTAAAGGAAAAAAACGTGAGGGCACTGCCGGATGCCATAGAGGCCATTGAAGATGCCGATGTGATTGTTCTTGGTCCTGGAAGCCTTTATACGAGCATCATTCCCAATCTTCTGGTGGAGGGTATAGTGGAGGCAATCTGCAAATCAAGCGCCAAGAAGATATACATCCCCAACATTATGACGCAGCCTGGGGAAACAGATGCCTATACGGTCGCTGAACATACGCAGGCACTCATCAATCACAGCTGCAGGAATATGGTTGACCTGCTTCTTGTCAACAATGCGGTTATTCCGGAGAAGACGCTGGAGAAATATGAAGCGGAGGGATCTGAACAGGTCCTGCTCCTTCCAGAAGATGAGGCGTTTCTCAGGGCTATGGGCATTGGTTACGTAGCGGATGATTTCATGCAGATTGAAAAGGGCTATGTCAAGCATGACGCTTCAAAAATCGCAGATATGATCTTAAGTCTGGTGGATACGAAAATATACCACAAGAATATGGAGCTTGACGCTCTGACGGAATAGAGAGCGTTTGGAAAATTTATAAGCAACCTGAAGCGCAGTCATTCGACTGCGCTTTCAAATTGCCCTTTATGAAAAGATTTCATAAAAATGTGACTTTAGACTTCAAGTATTCTTAACAAAGTTATGATATAATGCTCTAACTGAGGAAATCACGCTGTATTAATGCGTTTCGCGTGTTTGAAAATACTTCTTTATATGATATACTAATTAGATAAAAGCACCTATGAAGCTATAAGGAAGTGAAGCCTTGTGAAAACTATCACGAGCGCAGGTGGTGTCGTTTTTTTGGGGAACTCCGTTCTCATGCTTCGGAAGATTAATGGAGATTGGGTGCTTCCGAAGGGGAAGCTGGAGGTTGATGAGACTGCTGCACAAGCCGCGCTTCGAGAAGTGAGAGAAGAAACTGGCGTAAAGGGACGAATTATCGATTTTCTCGGTGAGACGACATACCGGTTTAAGAACTGCTGGAGTCACAATGAGGTGATTGAGAAGCACGTCAAATGGTATGTGATGGAGGCTAAAACCACCAACACAATACCACAGCGTGAAGAAGGATTCGTCGAAGCCAAATTCATTCATTTCAACAGAATCGATGAAACTGTTCGTTATGAAGATGAAAAGAATATGATTGAAAAAGCAATCTATTTATATCAAGACGTGAAAGAGTGATGCTGTATGTCGTTTTCGTCAACGACAAAAAATGAGCTTTCGCGGATTCGCTCGGAAGATCCCTGCTGTCAGCTGGCGGAATTATCTGCCCTTATACGCACAAGCGGATCAATCAAATTGAAGGGACGTTCAAGGACCGACCTGAATGTTCTGACTGAGAATCCGGCAATCGCACGGCTCATATTTACTTTCTTTAAAAAGAACTTCAATATCCACACAGAGGTTATTGTTCAGAAGAACAAGACCCTGAAAAAGGGCAATGCGTACCTTATTCAAATAGAGAACGCAGGCGATATACTCAAGAAACTGGGTATTCTAATTGAAAATGGTGGATTTTACAGCATCAATGACAGCGTACCCGAATTCATAGTCAGGGATACCTGCTGCAAACGTGCATATATAAGAGGTGCGTTTCTTGGCGGTGGGTCTGTGAGTGATCCCGAAAAAGGGTATCACCTTGAGTTCATTACGCATAATGAAGAGTATGGCGATTCACTGAAAGATTTGATCAATGGCTTTGGGCTTGAATCCAAGCTGATTGACCGCAAATCGAATTATATCGTCTATCTCAAAGAAGGCGACCAGATTGTAGATCTGCTCAATATCATCGGTGCCCATCGTGCGCTGCTTGATTTTGAAAATGTCCGAATTGTCAAGCAGATGAGAAATGATGTTAATCGCCTTGTTAACTGTGAAACTGCGAACCTGAACAAAACGGTAAATGCAGCTATGAGACAGGTTCAAGATATAGAGCTTATTGAAACAAGGGTTGGTCTGGGGGCACTTCCAGATGGGCTGGCGCAGTTGGCGCAGCTCAGAATGGAACAGCCTGAGGCGAGCCTGAAAGAATTAGGAGAATTGCTTGACCCTCCTGTGGGGAAATCGGGGGTCAATCATAGGTTTAAGAAAATACACAAATTCGCGGAGAGTCTCGGTAATTAGGAAGGTGGATCGAAATGATCAAAAAAACACTTAACATCACGAATGATTCCGGCCTTCATGCAAGAGCTGCTGGAAAATTCGTAGAAATGACAAATCAATTCAGTTCGGAAATTTATGTTTCGAAGGAACACATCATGATTGATGGAAAGAGCATTATGGGCATTATCTCCATGGGTGTGCATAAAGGTGATGAAATAGAGGTAACTATTGAAGGCGTTGACGAGCGTGAGGCTATGGAAGCCATTGAAAATCTGATCGTGAACGAACTGTCGAAGCTTTAGTTTTACCAGAGATTGTGCTAGTGTTTATGGTTACAGGAAATCACAAACCATAATTGAGCAGCATATGGAGGTCCTGAATCGATGAAGAGAATACCGAAGGGGATTGAAACTCTAAAATCCGGGATGATACTTGGTGAAACGATTTTTGATTCGTCAGGTAACACGCTTTTGTCGGACGGTATAATTTTGCGACAAGCATACATTGATAAAATAAAAGAGCTTGGTTATGTATCTGTACATATTCAAGCTGACGCAGAAGAATCGGTTGAGGAGAAGTTGACTGGTCAGACCGTAAATGTAGAAGCAGAAAAGGACATGATTGTTCGCAGTACCCGTGAAGAAGCGGCACACCTTGTAGGTGAGTGTATGGCGAATATTTCTTCAAATACAGAGGTAGATGCAGACAAGTTATATCTTGTTGTGAATACCATTATTGATGAGATCTTTTCAAATGAGGACATTACGTTCAATCTGTCCAATTTGAGATCCATAGATGAGTACGTGTTCCAGCATTCTGTGAATGTTTGTGTGATGGCAATAATCTGCGGTATCTATATGGGCTTTAATAAAGTGCGCCTTGTTGAATTGGGGATAGGGGCACTGCTTCATGATGTGGGGAAACGTCTGATATCACAGGACGTGCTCAATAAGCCCGGGGCGCTGGACGACAATGAAATGGACCATGTCAGAAAGCACACGATTCTGGGTTACGAGGCCCTAAAACGTATCCCGAATATCACGGAAACATCGGCATGTGTTGCCCTATATCACCACGAGCGATTTGATGGGACTGGGTATCCGACTGGGAAGAATGCGCAAAACATCCATATCTACGCGAAAATTGTTGCGGTTGCAGATGTTTTTGATGCCATTACTTCGGACCGTGTTTATTGTGCAAAAGAAGATCCATACAGAGCAATGGACCGCATTCTAAAAGAAAGTGATGCGCAGTTCGACAAGGAAATTGTTCGCGTATTTTTAAAAGTCGTTGGCTATTATCCGATGGGGCTCAACATCATACTGAGTACGGGTGAGTATGCGATGATTACGCGTAAGAACCGCGATGTGCCTGTTGTTCGTGTCTTGATAGACAAGTACCTGAATCCGGTAAAAGGCTATTATGAAATTGATTTGAAGAAGAATCCGAAGGTGCGTATCTATGATATAGATCCGCATAGAAAACAGCTAGGATACACACATTACAGCCAGGAGTTTTCAGGCTGATTGGTGTTACGGCGGTTAGAATCCATAAATTCATGGGCACCTCAGTAGAGGTGCCTGTTTTTTCCCCTATATCCTCAGGAAATAATGCGGTATAATTTTAGTAAGATTGAAAGAATTTGGGAGGCTGACATATGAAAGGGCGATTGTGTATATTTCTGTTGATATTCCTGGTGCTTTTTACGGGTTGTCAACAGGAGGAAATAGTTGAGAATCCATCGATTACATCGAGAGAGTGGAATCTGCTGCTAGAAAGTGCTACAGGAACAACTGTTACACTGTACTATACCTCTTCAGACGAGAATCTGGAGAAGTGGCTGACGCGGTCAGTACAGCCTGATGTGCTTGCGAACTATGGTGTTGATCTGCAACTGATTCGCAAACCCATGTCCGATATTTTTGAAAAGCTAAGAGATGAAAAGACAAATGAGGTTGCTACAGGCTCCATAGACTTGATTTATATAGAAGATGATTCATTCAAGCGTCTTATGAATGCCTCTCTCTTGTATGGGCCATTTCTTGAAAAGTTGCCAAATTATTATACGAATGTCAATCCTGAAGATTATGAGTTTATGTATGAGCAAGGCATGCCTACACAAGGAAATTTCATTCCGGTTGGAAGAGAACAGCTTGTCCTCATATACGACGAGGATATGATTCTAGACCCGCCGGAAACAATGGACAATTTCCTGGAGACACTACGAAGTGCGCCAGGACAGTTTACCTTCCCAATGCCGCCTGAGAAGTCAGGGGAACTCTTTATGGAGACCTTCATTGCCGCCTATGTGGACTATGAAAAGCTCTATCGGGCAGATGCGACGCGGGAGGCTATTGAACCCCTGATTGCACCGGCGATTGACGCTGTGAAGATACTGCGTCCCAAGCTGTGGAAGGAAGGGGCTATATATCCAGAGGATGAGCGTCATCTTGATCAATTGTTCTATGACGGAAAGGTGAGCTTCTCCCTGTCAACCGATCCCAATAAGGCGTCAAAGTATGCCAAAGCTGAAGTGTATCCCTATGCGGCGCGTGCTTTTATAATCGATGAAGGCACTGCAGGTACCAATGATGGCCTTGTAATTGCCCATAATGCTCCAAACAAGTCCGGGGCGATGATTGTTGCCAACTATATGCTTTCAGCTGAGACACAGGCATTTAAATACCTTCCTGCTAACGGCGGGAGCATTCCCGTTGTAGACACATCGATTATGCCAGAAGAAGAAGCCAAGCTGATCAAAAGTGTCACTGTGAAAAGGAGTGACATGAAGCAGGATATGCTTAACAGCCACCGGGTACCCCCTATGCCGGATGCCATTAAGGCGGTCGTATCCCAAATTTGGAAAGAGGCACTTGAATATCAAGTTGAACAGTAAAAGGAGTTTGAGATGAGTACTCAATTTGTGCATCTGCATCTTCATACAGAATACAGTCTGTTGGATGGATTCACACGTATATCAAAACTCTTTGAAAAAGCAAAGGCGCTAAATATGGACGCCGTGGCCATTACGGATCACGGCGTCATGTTTGGCGTCGTTGATTTTTATAAAGAAGCTAAAAAGCACGGTATCAAGCCCATTGTAGGCTGCGAAGTCTATATGGCACCGCGCTCCATGAAAGACAAGGACGGAAGAGCGGATCGGGATCAGGGACACCTTGTACTCCTGGTCGAAAACGAAATAGGCTACCAGAACCTGATCCATCTTGTTTCCATGGGATTCGTAGATGGTTTCTACTATAAACCGAGAATTGATTATGACATCCTCAGCAAGTACAGTGAGGGTCTTATTTGCCTGAGCGCATGCCTGGCCGGAGATATACAGCAGCTGCTCATGGAAGACCGCTACGAAGAAGCCAAACAGCTTGCACTGAGACTCCATGGTATTTTTGGTGAAGGCCGCTTTTATTTGGAGCTTCAGGACCATGGCATTGAAATTCAAAAGAAGGTGAACTTGCAGCTCGTGAGGCTGAGCAAGGATACTGGCATACCTCTGGTTGCCACGAACGATGTTCACTATGTCAACAAGGATGATCATGATGTGCATGATATTCTCCTCTGTATTCAGACGGGAAAGCTTCTTGAAGAAGTGGACCGTCTGAGATTTCCAACGAGAGAGTTTTATCTGAAATCGCAGGAGGAAATGGAGGACCTCTTTCCTTATGCACCTGAAGCGATTGCAAACACAGGAAAAATTGCAGAGCGCTGTCAGTTTGAATTTGATTTCAGCACACTGCATTTACCGGCCTATCCGCTTGAGGAAGGTCACAATGCAGGTCTTGAACTGCGCAGACTCTGCATGGAGGGGCTTGAAGCCCGGTACAGTGTCCTTGATGACACCTTGCTCGAACGCCTTGAATTCGAATTGGATATCATCAGCCAGATGGGTTACGAAGACTATTTCCTGATCACATGGGACTTTATTAAGTATGCAAAGGATAATGGTATAATTGTCGGTCCGGGCAGGGGCAGCTGTGGGGGCAGCCTTGTAGCGTATGTGCTCTATATTACAGATGTGGATCCGATTAAATATGACCTGATCTTCGAACGTTTTCTCAACCCGGAGCGTATTACCATGCCGGATATCGACATCGATTTTGAGGATGACAGGCGACAGGAGGTCATAGACTATGTTGTCGACAAATATGGCAAGGACCATGTTGCGCAGATCATAACATTTGGAACCATGGCAGCACGCGCTGCCGTTCGTGATGTTGGGCGTGTTGTAAACCTGTCTTATCAGGATACGGACCGGATCGCAAAGGCCATCCCTTTTCAGCTTGGAATGACCATTGAAAAAGCGCTCAAAATGAACCCGAAACTTCAGGAGTTATATGATACCAACGAAGATGCAAGACGGGTCATTTCCGCTGCCAAGCAGGTTGAAGGCATGCCGAGACATGCGTCTACCCATGCGGCGGGTGTCGTTATTTCAAGAGATACCGTTGACCACTATGTGCCGCTTTATGTGCATGACAGCAACATCTCCACCCAGTACAACATGGTGCTGCTGGAAGAACTGGGTCTTCTTAAAATGGATTTTCTCGGACTTCGAAACCTGACTGTCATTAAGGATGCCCTCAAGCTGATTGAACTCAGTGGTAAGAGCGTACCGGATTTCAGCAAGATGGAATTTGACGACCAGGTTGTTTATGACATGATTGGAACAGGGGAAAATCTTGGCGTATTCCAGCTTGAATCAAGTGGTATGAGACGGTTTATGCGTGATCTCAAGCCCAGGGAACTGGAAGACCTTATCGCCGGAATATCGCTCTATCGTCCCGGCCCCATGGATTCCATACCTAAGTACATTTACAACAAAAATCACCCGGATGAAATCACCTATGCGCATCCAATGCTCAAAAAAATCCTAAGCGTATCTTATGGATGCCTGGTCTATCAGGAACAGGTCATGCAGATTGTACGTGATCTGGGAGGATACTCCTATGGGCGGTCCGATCTGGTGCGTCGTGCCATGTCTAAGAAAAAGATGGATGTCATGGAGCAGGAACGCAAGTTTTTCATTTATGGTAAGGAAGATGCAGCGGGAAATGTGGAGATTGAAGGCTGCTTGAGAAAAGGTGTACCTGAGCCCGTGGCCAATGCGGTATTCGACGATATGATCGATTTTGCAAAATACGCATTCAATAAGTCCCATGCGGCAGGCTATGCCATAATTGCCTACCAGACAGCCTATCTTAAAGCCCATTATCCTGTGGAATTCATGGCGGCTCTTATGACCAGTGTCATGGGGCATCAGGCAAAGCTGGCGCAGTATATTCAGGACTGTAAGCGTATGGGCATTGAAGTTCTGCCTCCAAGTGTCAACGAGTCCTATGGCAAGTTTTCCGTGTCGGGCGGCAAAATACGCTATGGACTTCAGGCGGTTAAGAATGTGGGAAATGGTATTATACGCAGTATCGTCGAAAACAGGGGTGTCGATGGCTACTCGAGCTTTCTAGAGTTCTGTGAGTCGGTTGAAACCAAGGAGCTGAATAGAAAAGCGATAGAGAGCCTCATAAAGGCGGGAGCCTTCGACGATCAGGGGGAATTCAGATCGCAGCTGCTTGCCGTATACGAGAAGATTGTCGACGGCGTCCAGCAGGAGAGCCGGCGAAATGTTGCCGGTCAGGTATCCTTGTTTTCAGGTATGGAAGCTGAGGTTCCAGATGTTTTCAGAGCCTACCGTCTTCCTGATATAAACGAATTTCAGCTTAAGGTAAAATTAGCTTTTGAAAAGGAAATGTTGGGTATCTATTTAAGTGGACATCCCCTGCTCGAATATGCAGCCTGGGTTGAGCGGGTCAGCACGACAAATCTGTCTGAACTCAAGGATGCGCAGGAAGATGGAACAATCCATCTTAAAGACAATGCACAGGTAACCTTGGCGGGTATGATCGAAGGTAAAGTTGAGAAAATGACCCGGACTGGATCAAAAATGGCCTTCATAACCCTTGAAGATCTCTATGGTCAGATTGAAGCGATTGTTTTTCCAAAGACCTACCAGCGGTTTTCTGACCAGCTGAAGGAAGAAAACTTTGTCATCCTTACCGGGCGCCTGAATGTGAAGGAAGATGAAGAACCCAAGATCGTAGTGGATCAGATCTATCCCCTTGATGAAACGCACGTGCTGCGTATTTCTGAAAGCAATGCTTCAAAATCATCTGCATATGGAAGACGACGTGGTCAAAATCTTGGAGGGCAGGATAGGAATGCGAAAGTTAATGCGGGTCAACTTTCTCAAAACGCAAGTGGACAAAATGCGTCCCGCGGGATAAAAAGCGGGCTAGAGCCCTCTCGAGCAGAAGGTCAAAAGCTCTATTTGAAAGTTTTAGAACTTGATGATGCAATTTTCAGACAATTGAAAGAGATATTGCTAGTTTCTCCCGGGGATACACCTGTGGTTTTATACGTGGAAAATCAGAAGAAAAAGCTTACAACATCTTCAAAACTCTGGGTTAGAGTCAATGATGAACTCCTTGAATCGGTAAAACGTTTTCTTGGAGAGGATGCTGTTATTCTGCAATAAATTGCAAGCGATTTCTTGACATTTTGCATGAATTTTAGTGCATTGTGTTGATATTCATACCCAAATACATTACAATTAGATTTGTATGTGAGCTTAAAATTGTATTCTAGAGAAAAAGAAGTATGACTTCTTATCATTTATATATAGTTGGGAATTGTAAATCAGCACATTTATTCCAGAATGTTGAACAGGGGATAATCTTATTTTGGTATGAGGTGTTTTGAGAGCAGTTCTTGTTATGTAGATTCTTGAATAGGAATTAGGAGTGATCTGATGAAGAGAATTGGTGTACTTACAAGTGGCGGCGATGCGCCAGGTATGAACGCTGCACTGCGTGCTGTCGTACGTGTGGCAATCTATAACGGTCTTAAGGTTTCGGGAATCAAGCGTGGTTATCAGGGACTTATTGAAGGCGATATAGAAGATTTGGACGTTTCGTCTGTAGGTGACATTATTCACCGTGGCGGTACAAAACTCAGAACTGCAAGATGTGAAGAGTTTAAAACACAAGAAGGTCTTGAAAGAGGTCTTGAAGTGCTTCGTATGTTCAACATTGACGGACTTGTTGTCATTGGCGGAGATGGTTCTTTCCAAGGTGCTAAGAAGCTATCCAACGCGGGCTTCCCTACAATTGGGATTCCAGCGACAATCGACAACGATCTGGAGTATACAGACTATACAATTGGATTTGATACAGCCCTGAATACAGTTGTCGATGCAATTTCAAAAGTAAGAGATACATCGACTTCACATGACCGTGCTTCGATACTTGAAGTTATGGGAAGAAATTGTGGTGATATTGCCCTTTACGCTGGTCTTGCAGGCGGTGCAGAGAGCATTATTATTCCGGAGCTTGAAAACGATTGCGATGATATCTGCAGAAAGCTGATTCAAGGGCGTAATCGCGGCAAGCTGCACAACATCATTCTACTTGCGGAAGGTGTTGGAAAGCCATATGAATGGGCAGATAAAATCAGAGAGAAGACAGGCGTTGAAGTCAGAGTATCTGTAATTGGATACCTTCAAAGAGGCGGAACGCCAACAGCATTTGATAGAATTCTTGCGAGCCGTATGGGTGCTGCAGCCATTGAACTTCTTTTAGAAGGCAAAGCTGGACGTGCACTGGGGATCAGAGGCAATGACATTGTTGATCTTGATATTGATGATGCGCTTGAAATGCATAAGTCTATCGACAAGAAAATGCTTGAGACTGCAAATCAGCTGTCTATTTAATGAATTTGTTTAATTGCGCGTGCATGTGCATTCATAAGGGAAAAAAGGAGTGTCTTGATGAAGAAAACTAAAATCGTATGTACGATTGGTCCAGCGAGTGAAAAGAAAGAAATTTTTACAGAACTTGTAAAAAATGGTCTTAATGTAGCAAGAATGAACTTTTCGCACGGAGATCACGCTGAACACCTTGCTAGAATTGAAACAGTGAAAGAAGTTCGTGACGAGCTGGATGTTCCTGTATCAATTCTTCTGGACACAAAAGGTCCTGAAATCCGTACAGGTAAGTTCAGTGTACCAGTTGTTGATCTAGTAGAAGGTCAAGAATTCACACTGACAACAGAAGAATACATGGGTGATCAGAATAAGTGTCAGATTTCTTACGAGGGACTTCCAAAAGACGTTGTTCCAGGAAACATGATTCTTATTGATGATGGCCTTGTTGGCCTTGAAGTTGTTGAAGTAAAAGGCAACGACATTGTTACAAAGGTTCTGAATGGCGGTCCTGTCAAGAACCATAAGGGTGTAAACGTACCAGGCGTTTCAATCAATCTGCCTGCAGTAACACCTAAGGACGAAGCGGATATCAAGTTCGGTATTGAAAATGGTATTGACTTCATTGCAGCTTCTTTCATCAGAAAGGCTGCTGACGTTCTTGAAATCAGAAAGATTCTTGAAGAAAACAATGCACACGATGTGCATATCATTTCTAAAATTGAAAACCAGGAAGGTCTTGATAATCTAGAAGAAATTCTTGAAGTATCAGATGGCCTCATGGTAGCACGTGGTGACCTTGGTGTTGAAATTCCAACAGAGCAGGTGCCACTGGCTCAAAAGCTTATGATCAAGCGCTGCAACGAAATGGGCAAGCCGGTTATTACAGCAACACAAATGCTTGACTCTATGATCCGTAACCCACGTCCTACACGTGCGGAAACTACAGACGTTGCAAATGCAATCTTTGATGGTACAGATGCAATCATGCTTTCTGGCGAGACTGCTGCGGGTAAATATCCTGTTGAAGCGGTTAAGACAATGGCTGTAATCGCGACAGCTGCAGAAGGCTCTCTTGATTACGAATCAGTACTTAAGAATGTCCAAGCTTCAAAAACAGATGATACAGTGACATATGCAGTTTCTCACGCGACTGTGAACACGGCAATGGACCTGAACGCTTCTGCAATCATTACTGCAACATCATCTGGATTTACAGCTAGAAAAATTTCAAGATTCCGTCCAAGTGCGCCGGTTATTGCTGCAACATCATCTGACAAGGTGAGAAGAAAAATGAATCTTGTTTGGGGTGTACAGACAGTTAAAATTGAAAATGCAACAAGCACAGATGAAGTTTTCGACCTGGCGCTTGAAGCATCTCGTGACGCTGGCTATGTTAAGAAGGGTGATCTGGTTGTTATGTCTGCTGGTGTTCCAGTAGGCGTTGCCGGTGCTACAAACCTTATGAAGGTTCACCTTGTAGGTGAAGTTCTGATTAAAGGTACTGGTGTTGGCAAAGACTCTCTTGTAGGAAAAATTGCAATTGTGCGCTCACCTGAAGAAGCTGCAGCCAAGTTCAACGATGGTGATATCCTAGTTACAAACGCTACAGACAAAGACCTGATGCCATTTGTTGAAAAAGCATCAGCACTGATTGTTGAAGAAGGCGGATACACGTCACATGCGGCAATCGTTGCACTTTCATTGAAAATCCCAGCTGTTGTAGGCGCTAAGAAAGCTACAGAGCTTCTAAAAGATGGGGAAACAGTGACAATCGATGCTCAAAAGGGCATTGTTTACGAAGGCGAAGCTAGAATCCTTTAGTGGATTGGTGAAACCGTAAATTGAAATATGAAAGACTTCAGAGCTGGTTCACAGGCTCTGGATAAAATGAATCCAGCGGATGATGCATATCTTAACATATGCGCATACGCTGGATTTTTTATATCCTGGAAATTCTATCACCAAGGTACAAAATCGTGTGATAGGCAAGGGCAGACTCAAATTTTGATACAGGTCCATTCTTCGGGTATAAAATGCATTAACCTAAACCATAGAGGGTATATATTGAGAAATAAGGAAATGGAGGTGATTCTATGAGCTTGTCCCTAAAAGAGATATCAAAGAAATTTCTGCTGTGCTTTCTGATCTGTTTTCTCTTAATAGGGGCGCTTATAGGCTGTGCCGCCAATCCAGATGCAGATGAGGCAAGAGTTCCCACAGCAGACACTGCGGCAGAAAATGATTCTGATAAGAATGATGAAAGCGATGCTTCTGAAAAAAAGCCCGATGAAACACATCAAGATGACTTTCTATCACACCTGACTGAAACCGAAATCAAATACGTGGAGGCAGTTGGAGGGACGGGTGCGATTCGCTTTGGGACACGCATAAACAGTTCAATTTATGAAGTGCTTGACGATGGCAGCAAGGCTGGATTCCATTACAAGCTAGCGCTTTCATTTGCTGAGGCCTTGGGACTGGAAGCTGAGTTTGTCATATTCACCTTTGAAGATTATTTTAAGGTGGACGGTGACTTTCCCGTAGGGGTAAAGATCATCGAAGATGAGTTTTATAACCCGGATATATTTGAGGAAGTCCTCATTATAGCAGACAACTTGACCATGACACCCTGGCGAAAACGCATGATGTCCTTTTCTGAGATAATTCCGGTGGGTGTTGTCGTACTTACATCCGGTGAATACTATGTGGATACTTTCGATGATTTGAAATCCAAGACCATTGCTGTTGTTGCAAAAACAACCTATGAGCAAATCGCACTTGATTTGAGTGTGTCTGAAAATCTGGATCTGAAATTCATTTTTGTAGAGTCCAGTGATCTCGCCCTAGAAAAGCTGATGACAGGAGAGGTTGATTTTACATTAAAGGACAGCAATACTGCCTTTCATGACTTGAAAAACCACCCTGAACTGAATGTGAACATGGCTGTTGGTGCGGTGGGACAGGCAGCGTGGGCAATGAAACGCGACAATGTTGTGCTTCAGGGCATAGTTGATAAGTACATGGACTATGCACTGGAAACGGGCATTATGGATGATATCTGGGAAGAGGAAATGGGCATATCCCTGCTTTCATATTCGAAGTTTCTAAATGTGCTTGAAAAGGACAATGAATGAACATATTGTAGGTGATCGTATGAGATATCGTATGCGTCTTCAAATGAATATAGTGCCGATTTTGCTGCTTTCTGTGCTCATTGTGACATTGAGTTTTATCACACTTCTGACAACGAGAACCGACGCATTTCAGGAGAATATCATGCGATATCGGCTGCGTGTTGTGTATGAGTTTTCAAAGGCGGAGTACGATACGCTTGAGCGTGTCAATTTGCTGGAATCAGCACGTTATGTCAATGAATCGAAAGAACGGATATTTGATTTTATTGAGGGCACAGAAATTCCAGGTGGCCACTTTCGGATTTTTGATTCCGATGGGGAGGCCATATACGTGGCGAATGGTGAAAAGCTCATTCCAGAACAGGACTCTGCGCGCCAGGGGCTAAGCTCTGGACGCAGTTCGGAAAATACTCTGATACGTTATCAAATCGGTTCTAAGGACTACCTTATCATGTACGATTATCTGGAGTCATGGGACTGGTATATTGTGGTCGTAGCAGATCGGAGCATTGTCTATAAGGATGTTGACAGGGCGGTTCTGCTTTCGGTCCTCTACGGATTCATTGCAGTCGCGGTAGCGCTTTTTTCCATCCACCTGATTACACGGAGCATTTCAAAGCCTGTAGAAAATATGACCCAGACTGCGCTTGCAATGCGCGATGGCGAGTATAGTGCGCGGGTAAGCATAGAAAGCGAGGACGAGCTTGGAGAGCTGGCTGAAGCCTTTAACAGCATGGCAAAAGATATCGAGGACAACTTCACACAAATCAGGGCCAAATCAGAGAGTCTGTCCCTGCTGGCTTCCTTTGCAGCAGGCATGGCCCATGACCTGAAAACACCGCTGGGGAATTCAAACACCGTGATTTCCTATATGGACAAGGAGCTTAATGCGCTCATGCAGGCATATGAAGATGGCAAGCTCTCCAATGTGATGATGAAGCAGTATTTTAAAGAAGCCACAGATGCCATTTCCATTTTGACAAAAAACATGAACCAGGCTACAGAGCTTGTTTCCGGATACAAGACGGTTTCTGTAGACCAGCTGAACCGTGAAAAGAGATGGGTGGATCTTTATGAGTATATCGATGAGATTATTCACACCCTGAAACCGAGAATAAGAAAGGCCAATGTCATTGTTGAAAACAGGGTAGATGAGGATATTCACATTTGGACCTATCCCGGTGCCATATCACAAATCATGACCAACCTGATTCTCAATTCCATCGTCCACGGGTTCGAAAATACCCGGTCTGGAAAAATCGAAATTGAGGCGAGGCGGGAAGATCCTTACATTGTCGTTATATACAGAGATGATGGGAGTGGGATTTCCGAAGAGAATATTCAGCATATCTATGATGCCTTTTTCACTACCAAACACGATAAGGGCGGCAGCGGTCTTGGCATGCACATTATCTACAATCTGGTAAAATCCCTTCTTGGCGGCACGGTCAAGTGCGAGAGCAAGCTAGGTGAAGGGGTTAGGTTTACAATAGTTTTCCCGGATGAATCCCACATTTCATGATAAAATAGTCTCTGAGATTATGTTAGGAGTGAAATGAATGTACAAGCATGATGCGGTCATTAGACCGAGATATGAAGAAACAGATCAGATGGGTGTTATTTATCATGGAAATTACTATACATGGTTTGAGGTGGGACGGTCGACTTTTTTCAGATCCCTTGGATACACCTATAAACGTCTCGAGGCAGAAGGAATCATATTGCCGGTTGTCGAAAGCGGATGCAGGCATATCAAACCTGCTCTTTACGATGAGGAGGTTCTGATAAGAACCCATGTGGCATCACAAAAAGGTGTACGTATTGAGTTTAAATATGAAGTGCTCAGAAAGGAAGACGAGGCGCTTCTAGCAGAGGGCAGAACACTGCATGCCTTTGTTGGAAGAGATTTGAAGCCGCTGAGAATCCGTGACTTGAGCGAGGAATTCAGGGCCGTGCTCGAACGTATAAAATAGCCATAAGAAAAGCGCTGTCATCAGAAAAGTTGATGACAGCGCTTTGTTTGTATTTTGTTACTGCTCCATATTGATGTAACGGTCCGGTTTAAATGTTTCACCCAGTGTGTATGTGAACAGCGTGCCGTCCTGTGAAGACACAGTTTGCAGTTGAATCTGATCGACACCAGGCAGGGAGCACATGGACTGGACGATACTGTCCATCATCAGCTGGCCCATCTTGGCGTTGCCTTCATAGGCATCAAACACAGAATCGCTGAGTGTAAGTGTAAGAACATCATTTTCAAGTTTTGCCCCTTCAAGCTCAACCTCAGGTGGGACAGGGCTGAGTAAAGCGTCTTGGCCCATCGTGCTGCGTTGAAGCTCTTTAAAGAGGTCTGGAGCTGTTACAGCAGATTCAGATTCAAGAGGAAGGAGATACATGTGTGCAGATTCTGTGAGCAGGCCCATATAAATCTTTGCACTTTCTGGTCTTGGATAGGTCTTTCTCAGATCGAAACCGTTCAGCGGTGTTGTATCCTTGTTGTCCACTGAGAACTTGACGTATGAGACGTTCTCAATATGTGTCATGGTATTGATGAGAGAATGCATCATGAGGAAAGTGTCATCCTCATTCAATGTAAACGGCCCATTCTCATAGCTGTTTGTTTCAAGACGAACCACTTCTGTTTCCGTAGAAAAACGGGCAGCAGGCACATAAGGCGCCGGTGATACAGGATCCAGACCGCTATTTTGTCCAGGTCCATCGCGAAGGGCATTGAGGGTTGTGCGGATAAGATTGCCTGAATAGTTGATTTCACGGGATACAGGAACGAGATACTCGCGTGTTGTATCGGTGAAATAAAGGGTAAGTATCTTATTGCGATTATCCGGTTTTGCTTTGGTACTGTTATATGTAAAACTGTCACTATAGTAGCTTGCGTTTGCAGTCATTTCAAAATCGCTTTTCAACTGGTCGCTGCCTGATTGAATTGACAGCTGATAATGCCCAGTATTCAATTCAAGTGCTTCCTTGGAGATGGATACATTCAAATTGAGGGTGTCATCTGTGATTGTGTACGTACATAGGCTTTTAAAGCCGTCAGCATCAATCTTCTTTGCAATGCTGCCGATAGCGTCGCCGCTGTTTGTATAGATGTCGATTTCAAAGGTGTCGAGAATCTTGAGAATGGTTTCGGTTTCAAGTCCGCGCGCGCCCGTAAAAGAAATGTCGATCGCCTCAGGGTTGTATAAATAGTTTTCGGATACACCCGCGTAAGTAAGCTGATATGTCTTTTCGTTTTCTGTTTCTTCAGGAACGGTTTCTTGGGGTTCATCAGCTTCAGGGAAACTGATGTTCAGGTTGAGAATATCTGTGTTAATGGGTACGGCTGATGCTGTGAATGCAATGATGAGTATTAGAAGCACATTGGCTAATATTCGCGACATAAAATCCTCCCTGTGTATTTTCCCGATTCAAAGCATATTTGCCAGATTCTATCGGGTAACGATGTCTAAGACTATTATAAAATAATTATTGAATTAATGCCATTGGTGATATATATTTTATGTTGAGCTTTTAATAGCTCAAAGAATTGAAAAAGCTTAGCTTGAGAAAATTCAGGCTGGAGGGAAGATATATGAGCATACCAGTAGAGAAAAATCAGGAAATTGAAATCGATATTACAAGTATGGGAGAAGCAGGAGAAGGCATAGGGAAGATTGATGGTTTTACCGTTTTCGTTCAGGATGCCATAGTGGGTGACCGCGTTCTTGCTAAGCTCATAAAGGTTAAGAAGGCCTATGCAGTTGGAAAGCTTCTGAGAATACTTGAGCCTTCTGATGATAGAACCCAGCCCCCTTGCCCATATGCGGAAAAATGCGGAGGCTGTCAGATACAGCATATGACCTACCATGCTCAGCTAAGACAGAAACATGATTTTGTACAGTCCGCACTTGAGAGGATTGCGAAGATAGATGTAGAGGCCCAACCTGTCATTGGGATGGATGAGCCATTCAGATACAGAAACAAGGGACAGTATCCGGTGGGCGGCGATGAAACAAGGCCGCTGATTGGGTTTTACAGGGCGAGAAGCCATGATGTCATTGATGTGAAAGCCTGTCTGCTTCAAAGCGAGACGGCAGATGGGGTTGTTGAACTGATTCGTAAGGCGATTGTCGTTAACAAATGGAAGATTTATGATGAAAAAACACGCAAGGGTCTCCTAAGGCATGTTCTTATACGTTCAGCTTACAAGACTGGCGACATCATGATTGTATTTGTGGTGAATGGCGGCAAGCTGCCAGGCATGAAGAATCTGATAGACGCACTGACAAACGCCTATGATGAGGTGAAAAGCGTCATTATTAATGAGAACAAAAGCACTGGCAATCGCGTATTGGGGTATAAAAACAAGACCATCTGGGGTGCCGATAAGATAACAGACTATATTGGGGATCTGAGCTTTGAGATTTCTCCGCTGTCATTCTTCCAGGTCAATCCTGTTCAGACGGAAAAGCTCTATGGAAAAGCCCTGGAGTTTGCTGAACTGACGGGTGAAGAGACGGTTTTTGACATTTACTGCGGCATTGGTTCGATCTCTCTCTTTCTTGCTCAGAAAGCAAAGCGGGTTATTGGTGTCGAAATTGTGGAAGACGCCATACTGGATGCACGCGCCAATGCACTAAGAAATGGACTGGACAACACCGAGTTTCACGTTGGGGCAGCTGAAACCCTTATTCCTGAGCTCTATGAAAAAGGCTACAAGGCGGACGTTGTGGTAGTCGACCCGCCAAGAAAGGGCTGTGATCAGATTGTCCTAGAGACCATTGCCAACATGAAGCCAAAGCGTATTGTCTATGTTTCATGCAAGCCATCAACGCTGGCAAGAGATCTAAGAATTCTTGAAGACCTGGGCTACAAAACACAGCAGGTCCAGCCGGTTGACATGTTCCCGCATACGGGGCATGTGGAGACGGTGGTAGGGCTATATAAGAATAATATATAAACAAGCAGAAGCCAAATTGTTTTAATAGGGTGCTTGTGTAGGTGGTTAAGAAAATAGTAATTTTGGAGGCATGGATAGATGGCATCAAAAAAAACCATAGAAGTATATGAAGCGCTTCTTAAAAAGGGGTTTTCTGATGAATTTTGTAGAGAAGTCGCATATAAGTATATGAATACTGATTTCACTTCAAAACGAATGCTGGGCTATCTGAACGGGGTTACTCGACTGAGTGTTGAAGAAGTTGTCGATGAAATGTTTGCCATTATCAGCGACAGAGATCAAATAGTTGAAAAACATACATCGGAGCATGCTCAAGCAAGGATAAACGAGGTATATCGCAATGGTTTATTGTGAGTCATAGAACAATCCAGCTTTGAGTGTCAGGCACTGCTTTTAGAGTAAGCCTAAATGTGAGTCGGTGGTAGAGCTTGTGAAAGCATAGTTTGAGCTGGTTATAGCAATGACCTACACCAATATAGGATTATTGAATATTGAATTGCATATGGTAATATAATGCTTGTCCAAACTTAAGAGCACCTGTCGTGAGATGGGTGCTCTTTTTGAATATGAAGTTTCACAAGCCCAAAAGAATATCGAAGACGATAGCTGACAAAATTTCGGGCTGCAGTATGTATTCATGATAGAGAATCTTATTTGAGTTGATTAATTTTCAAATAGGGGAAAGATCATTTAAATCTAGTTGCTTATAAATTCAGTTACTATTTAATGGATTCAGGGTATGAGAATGAAGACATTTGTTATGAAATATTTACACTCAATGAAATTTTTTCAATGATGAAGGTGACGAATAAATGGAGTTTTATGGATTGGAGCGAGTGTTTTAAAATAACTATTTAACCCTTTAATGTAAAATATTACAAATAAAACACCGGTTAATCACGCCATCTAGACAAGTTTGCTATTCAATTTTCTTATGCTGAAATATAGTTAAATAATTAACTTGACTGAAAATTTTGGGGTGTCTATACTGGGGATGGGTATAGAGAATAAACTGCTGGAAAAGAGGAGAAATTATGAAAAAAATACTTATTGTTGGTGGTGTAGCTGGTGGAGCGTCTGCTGCTGCAAGACTTAGAAGACACAGCGATGAAGATCAAATTATTATGTTTGAAAAAGGGCCACACGTTTCTTTCTCAAACTGTTGTCTGCCGTATCATCTAAGCGGTATCATTGAGACGCCAGAAGAGCTGGTTTTGATGTGCCCTGAGAAGTTTAAAAGTCAGTATAAGATCGATGCCAGAACGAGTCAAGAAGTCATTAGCATAGATAGAGACAAAAAAGAAGTTACAGTGAAAAAAGTTGACACTGGGGATACATATACAGAAAGTTATGACAAATTGATTCTTTCACCTGGTGCAAAACCAATAGTACCGCCTATTCCTGGGCTTGAAAATGTTAACACTTTCACTATTAGAAACGTAGTGGATATTGATAAATTGAACCAGTACGTTAAAGCACAAGAATCAAAAGATGTGGTTGTAATCGGTGGTGGTTTCATCGGTGTTGAAGCTGCTGAAAATCTAAAAGAAGCAGGATACAATGTTACTCTAATTGAAGCAACTAACCAAATCATGAGACCATTTGACTATGATATGGTTCAAATTTTCCACAAAGAACTTCATGATCAAGGTGTAAATCTGATTGTAGAAGATAAGGTTGTGGCTTTTGAAAAAGACGTTGTTGTTCTGGAATCAGGAAAAAGAATTTCTACGCCAACGGTTGTAATGGCAATCGGTGTTACGCCTGATATTGAACTTGCCAAAAATGCTGGCATTGAAATTGGAAAAACAGGTGCAATAAAAACTAGCCAAAATTATCAGACGAACGACAAGGATATTTATGCTGTTGGTGATGCAATCGAGGTTTATGGAGCGCTTACAAACAATTATATGAAACTGCCGCTTGCTGGACCAGCTCAAAAACAAGCAAGATCAGTAGCAGATCATATCAATGGGATGGCTATTAACAATACAGGATTCATTGGTTCTTCAGTAGTTAAAATATTTGATTACAATGGTGCTTCAACTGGACTTAATGAAAACCTTATCAAAGCAATGAACCTGGATGTCAACTATGGCGTAGTTTGGCAAATTCCTAATGACGCAGTTGGTCTGATGCCATGTACAAGAGCTTGCCACTTTAAACTGATTTATGAAATCCCAACTGGAAAAGTACTTGGTGCACAAGCTATTGGTAAAGGAACTGCTGATAAGCGAATTGATGTTATAGCTACGGCGATCAAGTTTGGCGCGACAATATACGATCTTAAAGATTTGGAATTGTGCTATGCACCACCTTTCGGTACAGCTAAAGATGTTGTTAACTTTGGCGGATACATCGCAACAGATTTGATGAACCAAGATTATACACAAGTTTCATATTCTGATGTACGTGAACTGGTTTCGAAAAAGGCTTGCATTATCGACGTAAGAGAAGAAGATGAGTATGCAGAAAGCCATATTGTAGGCGCAATAAATATTCCTCTAAGCCAATTCAGAGAAAGAATGAGCGAAATTCCAAAAGATGAGCCAGTGTATCTGCACTGTAGATCGGGTCAAAGATCTTATAATGCTGCACTTATCATGGAAAATCATGGGTATCATAACACAAGCTCAATTGCAGGTGGATTCATGGGCGTGTGCTATTATGAATATTTCAATGATCAGACAAAGTCAAGAGATAAGATTGTAACAGGCTACAATTTTGATTAGGAGAAATAATAATGAATAAAAAAGAGGCAATTATTGGAGTAATTGCGTTGGTTTTAGTATTGATACTGGGTAATACATTATTAGCCAGCAATATGTTGTTTTTCAGACTGCTTGTAGGTATTGGTCTGGGCTATGCATTAACTAGAAGTGCTATGGGCTTTGCAGGAAGTGTAAATAGAGCTTATAGAGCTGGTTCAACGAGGCTTCTGAGAGTTTTAATGCTGATGTTTGTTGTTACGTGTGTAGCATCAATAGCATTTTTATTCAATGGTCCTCAAGGCTACGGTTTATGGATTAATCCAATTAACTTTGGTCTCATTCTAGGTGGATTATTCTTTGGATTTGGCATGACGTTTTCAGTTTGCTGTGCGTCTGGCGTGTTGACTGATTTAGTCGCAGGACTTCCGAGAGCTTTTATTACACTAATTTTCTTCGGAATGGGCGTATTTATTGGTTTCCCATTGCAATCAACTCAAAGCTGGATTACAGATTCATGGTTTACATCTTCGAGTTTCAATGGGGTCTACCTGCCTGACCTCTTTCAAAATGATGGCCTTAATGGTTTTTTAGGAGCTTCAATTGTAACCATCGTATTTGCGCTTATAACGATTGCTTTAGCGTATAAATATGAAAATCATCGTAAGCAGAATAACACTTACGGTGGTGTGGGGAGTGAACTGGAGCAATATGCGATTGTAGATCAAGAAACTACAGATAAAAACCATACAGTCAACTTGTTTAGTGAAGAAGGTTATAAGAAGCTGTTTGTAACACCATGGAAAATGGAAACGGGTGCTGGTGTTATAACGGGAATATTTGTACTGCTAATGGGCGTCACAAAATCAGGATGGGGTGCAAGTACGCCTTATGGTTTATGGTTTGGTAGATTGTTGATCGCAGTTGGTGTTTCGCCTGAAGTGGTATCGGATTTTTCAACAAAATCGCTTAAATCTTTCTGTATGCCATTCTTCGAGCACAGTGTCAGCGTCCAAAACGTAGGGATTGTTCTGGGAACTTTGATTTGTCTATTGCTTGCAGGCAATTTTGTAAAAGTATTTACGAGTGAATTGAAAATTACACCAAAATCAGCGGTTCTATTTGCCATGGGTGGTCTATTCATGGGATTTGGAACGAGACTTTCAAATGGTTGTAATGTTGGTGCACTTTATACACCAATTGCTAACTTCTCACTCTCGGGATGGATATTCCTAGTATTTCTAATATTGGGTGGTATCATCGGTAATAAAGTAGCAGCTAAAATTGGAGACTAAAATAAGGTTTGGTGGTGAAATGCATTTTCATTTCGCCACTGTTCCCAATAGAGCTGAAGCAAAGGCAGGGTTACTGAATTCATATTGAAGTAATCCTGTTTTTCTATAATACTCAGCGAATTGAATAATTAAACGACCATAAGAAAGTATGACCAGAGAAGCAGAATTCTGGTAGTATGGACTAAAGGGATGGAATCGATGGATATAACAAAAAGAGCACAAAACATTAAAGGTGAAAAAGCATTAACGGTACTTACTTGGATTGTCATATTGGGAACATGGTATGTAGTAACGAAGTTGGAATTGGTCTCTTCTACATTAGTGCCGTCCCCAAGCAAGTTTTTGCATACCTTTCTTAGGATTTCACAGGAGGGGTATAATAAAATATCTTTATGGCAACATCTGCTAGATAGTTTTGAGAGACTGTTTTCAGCCTTGGGAATAGCTATTGTATCAGGGGTTCCAATCGGATTGTTAAGTGGCTACTCAAATAGGTTCAAAGCTATTGTTGACTCTGTGGTTGAGTTTTATAGACCACTCCCTCCCCTGGCATATTATACATTGCTGATTTTATGGTTTGGGATTGACAATACATCAAAAGTGATCCTACTATTTTTAGCAGCCTTTGCACCGATTTATATTGCGTGTGTATCGGCTGTCAGAAAAATAAATATGGACTATATATTAAGTGCAGAATCACTTGGGGCCAATAAAATGAAAATCTTCTTTAGAGTTGTGTTACCGGCTTGTTTGCCTGAGATTTTTACTGGTATAAGGACTGCGGTTGGTGTATCATATACCACTTTGGTTTCTGCTGAAATGATTGCTGCAACTTCCGGAATTGGCTGGATGGTCTTGGATGCATCAAACTTTCTAAAAAGTGATGTGATATTTGTTGGTATATTTATTATGGGAATTACAGGTATGGCAATTGATGCTGTACTTAGAACCATAGAAAAGAAGATTGTGTTTTGGAAAGGATATGTTTAAATGAAAAGAATGTATAGAAATGTACTTTTATTAGCATTTATAGTAGCTCTCATGATTTCATTGGCCGGATGTGGCGGTAATTCTACTGATCAGAGCAATACATCTCAAGATACTGCTGCTCTGCCAGAAGAAATCAATTTTGGCTACCTGCGTGTGCCGAATGATGAAACTTTGGCAATTACTGAGGGAATGTTTGATGCATACTTTGCAGATAAAGGCATCAAGTGTAATTTTATTACTTTTGATTCAGGGGTTCAGGCCAATAAGGCTCTAGCTTCAGGAAGTATTGATTTTGCAACTATGGGAAATACAAATGCTATTATTGCCTTGGCTACTGATATTGATGTAGAAATGATTTGGATTCATGAAGTTCTTGGAGAAATTGAAGCGCTAGCTGTAAAAAATGGTTCAGGAATTGAAAAAGTGGAAGATCTTGAAGGTATGAAGATTGCCACGCCTTTTGCATCTACATCTCATTTTGTTTTACTGAATGTACTTAAAGAAGCTGGAATAGAAGATAAAGTGCAGCTTCTGGATATGAAAACCCCTGAAATTGTTGCAGCATGGGAGAGAGGCGACATTGAAGCGGCTTATACATGGCAACCGTCTTTGGGTAAGCTTTTAGAAGATGGAAAAATGCTTGTTTCAAGTGAGGATATGGCTAAGAAGGGGTATATTACAGCCAATGTAGAAGTGGTACGCACAGAGTTTGCCGAGAAATATCCTGAGTTGGTAGCAGATTTTATAACAGGTCTGACAATGGCTGGGGATCTGTACAGAGAAGATTCTGAAAAAGCTGGTGAACTCATAGCAAATGAGCTGGAAATAGAAACTGAGGATGCTCTACTGCAAATGAGAGGATCGATTTGGTGTACACGTGAAGAACTGATAGAAGACAGTTACTTTGGTGTAAGTGGTCATTCTGGCGACTTTGCAACTATTATGAAGGATACATCTGATTTCTTGAAAGAACAAGGCTCCATTGATGAGTCTCCATCGATTGAAGCTTTTAATGATTTTGTCAATCCTTTATATATAGAGAAATCCTTGGAAAAATACTCCGAGTAATTGAAAGAAAAGAAAGGAATTGCATTATTGTGAAACAAGACTGTGATGAGAATTTGTTGGAGATTCAAGACTTAAATCTGGAATATAAAACGAAGCAAAACACTGTTTACGCATTAGAACATATAAATTTGAAAATTAAGCAAGGTGAGTTTGTATGTCTCTTAGGACCTTCTGGATGCGGAAAAAGTACTCTGCTTAAAGCGATGGCTGGATACATTATGCCTACAAGTGGACGTATTTTAATGGAAGGAAAGCCGATATTGGGACCAGACTGGAATAGAGGTGTTGTATTCCAGTCTCCTACTTTATATCCGTGGTTGAATGTTAAGAAAAACGTAGAGTTCGGTCCTAAAATGAGAGGGCTCCCAGTAAATGAAATTGAGGAAATAAGCCATCATTTTTTGGAGCAGGTTGAATTGTTAGGATTTAGTGATAAGCGTACTTTTGAACTGTCGGGTGGCATGAAGCAAAGGGTGGCACTGGCGAGAGTATTGGCAAATTATCCAAAGATGATTCTTATGGATGAACCTCTTGGAGCGCTAGATGCTCTAACGAGAAGCAAAATGCAATCTTTGGTCAGAAATATCTGGAGAGAAAATAACAGTACTGTCTTCTTTATTACCCATGATGTCGATGAAGCCTTATCACTTGGTACAAGAGTTCTTGTAATGTCAAAACGTCCCGGGAGAATACTCAAGGAGTTCCATGTGGATTTCACTGAGAAAATTTCTAAAGCTCACTCTGATCGCGTAATATATAGTGAGGCGTTTTTTAATCTTAAAAAAGAAATTTTAGAGATTATTAATAGTCAAAGTGAGATAGATTAAGTATTCTCAATGAGCTTCTATAATAAGTAATCGCATGATAATTTATAGAAAGGGTTCTTATGGAAAAAAAGATACCGTATAAAGTTTTGACCCCGATTGAGTGCAAAAAATTGATTAGCGAACACAAGGATTTGATTATTCTTGATGTAAGAACAAAAGTCGAGCATGATTTTGAAGGGAAACTGGAAAATTCAATATTGATAGATTTCTTGAAACCACGCGTTTTTAAAAGGGAAATTAATAAACTTGATAGAGACGGTGAATATTTGGTTTATTGTGCAGTAGGAAGAGCGAGCGAATTAGCATGTCAGCAAATGGCCAAATTCGGCTTTAAGAATCTTGTTTCCATGGATGGCGGGCTAAAGAAGTGGCAAAAAGACCAAAATTTGATAACAACCGTATCTAAATTGGATAGTGAGGAAATTATCCAAAGACGCAAGAAAATCGTGGTGAGAATAAGCAAACTGGAAGGTCAATTGGCTGGTGTAAAAAGGATGCTGATAGAGGGAGAGTACTGTGGAGACGTATTGAGTCAGTCTCTTGCGGTAAGGTCAGCACTCAATGGTGTGAATAAAGAGATAATGAGAATGTTTTCTGAGGACTGTATTACTTCCCCTGAAGAAAAAGAAGACTTTTATAGATACTTGAATAAGTTAATATGATGCCTGGCGTGGTATTGATTTTCAATTTATCAATGCACATTATAAACATAGATTTTCCACGGATAATCACCGAGAAAACGTATGATACGGCTTCCGTAATAGCTGTTTTCAAATTCATATGTTAAAGTAGCTTCTTCTTTTAGGAAAATTTGCATGTCATCATACCATGCATCGTCGTCGCCGTAGAGAATTTCCCATTGCTGGTTGCGATGGATGTAGTCGTACTCTTCGTAATAGATAATGGTGTCAATATCTCTGTTCCGGATATATGCAGCGAGGGACGTGTCTTCTGGGTAATTTTCATTTGCATCGATATAGGCTAGGTTGCGAATATCATAAAATGTATGCTCGTGGAAGAGGAAACCGCTATTGAGATTTCCAAGAATAATGGCATCATCATCGATTTTGTTATCAAGCTCTGAGAGGTATTCATCGTAAGTATGGTTAGCGCTTAAGGCATATTCCGTACTGAGCGAGTGAATTGATATCGAAGCTATAAGTATGACGAAAGCATAATAGACATACGCAAGTCCCGGATGTTTTAATCGCGATTTGATGGAAGGTCTATAGCTGTAAATGACTTCCATAGTTATCAAAATTGAAAAATAGAGAGGTAAAATAAGAAAAGTTATAGAGGTTGTATTATAACGGCCAATAAGAAAAATTGCAATGTTGTAGCCGATTGCCATAATCGAGGCATCTATTAGGAAATGAATTGAATTGTCCTTATGAGTGCATTTTCTAGTTAGACCGAAGATGAAGATTGATGCACTTAATAAGCCGCCAATGATATAAATTGCTTGCATTGGTGGAATATAATATGTGCCGGATACTTGATAATACAGTTTCAGGTAAAAATCTTTTATATTTATGATACGACTTGATGGCAGGGCATCAACGCTAAGTGTCTGACCGTATGCCCAGTATTCAGATAGAAAATTGGGGTTGGCTAACAGGGTGGCACCAATATGCAGGAAGGCGAATCCGCCAACAATCACCACGAAAGTCAACAACTGTTTTCCGGAAATGGACTTTGTAATCCAGTCTTTTAATAGAACGCTACCTACCATAGTGGCAATGATGAAGGCATTTGGATGAAAACCTATGGATATGCCTAAGAGTAGAGCTATTTTGTAAATAGAGCGGTCCTTATAGTATAGGTATATACAGATGGTCAGCATCATAAGCAAGACCATTTCCTGGCGACCAAAATGTGCAGCATAGATGAACTGGAGGTTCAGGGAAAATATAATGGTGTATATAAGAGCCCTGTGTTTAGCAATCTTAAGTGTTGTTAGAAGCTTATGAAAGAAGTACAAGGTAATTACTGCTGCAATGAGGCTTAACAAGCGTATGGAAAATACCGTATTTCCAAATAGAGCGACAAAAGGCACTTGCAACAGATGGTAGAAGGACTTAAGGGTATGAACGGTTCTAGGCATTAAGTCAAAAAAAGATTCTGAAACAAAGATTGTTTTATGTCTAATATACTCATTGGTGAGTCCGGATAACCAGGCTTCATCTGAGTGAATGAATGGAAATGCAGTTAATGTAAACAGATTGAAGATGGAATAAATACATAGATAAATGTAGATGGAATAGTTTAGAGACTTGTTTTTCAAGGTTGTCATGGGGATCACTTTCGCTATTATACGATTTAAAGACAAAATATGAGATTATTATAGCATATTCGCAAGTGAGAAACCTAAAAAATTGAAAGCTGTTCAAATAGACACTTCTGATTCCCTTCGAAGAAATCATAGAGCAGTCCTTTAGAAGCCTTGTGAAGAAATCACATAAGTTTGTCGGATGGTATATCTAAAATGCTTATGGCTGCTGTTGGTTTTTTTAATATATAATGTAATATGTTGGTTTAATGATGAAATGTTAGTCTCAAGGTTGATTGATTATTAACAATTTACCGCTTTAAAAATGGAGGTCCCATTATGAAATTAATGATGAAGAAAGCAGCCGCATTGGCTTTAGCCATGGCAATGGTCTTTGTATTTGTTGCCTGTAGTCCAAATGACGTTCCAACCGATTTTTCAGATAGCAATAATGTTCTTGAAGCCAGTCAGCTGAAAGATGTCCTTGCTGACAGCAAGACAGTTGTAATTGATGCTCGAGGCGAAGAACTTTACAGCAAGGGACACCTTAAAGGTGCCATCAGTTTACCAGCTGGCAAACTGACAGTATCTGAGCCGGTAGAAGGCCTTATTGCTCCAAAAGAGCAGGTTGAGGAAGTTTTAAGTGCTTGTGGCATTAGCAATGACAGCAACATTTACATTTATGATAATAAGAATGGAATCTATGCTGCACGAATCTGGTGGGTTCTCAAAGTGTATGGACATGAAAATGTGCAAGTTATCAATGGTGGAGAATCAGCAATCGTAGAGGCGATGACTGTGTCGGAAATGACATTGGAGCCAACTGTACTTGCACCTACTGCATATGAAGCAAAAGACGCTGATCTTTCAACTTTTGCATCAAAGGATGACGTATTGGCAGTTGTAGAGAATGAAGACAGCAATGTCAAAATAATTGATGCGCGATCGGCTGCTGAAAATGCTGAAGGAACTATTCCAGGTGCTATTCTTTATCCACATACACAAAATACGCATGAAGATGGCACATTTAAGTCGCCATGGGACATATATCTTGATTATGAAGATAAAGGGTTTGAGCGTGAGGATGAGATTTATGTTTTCTGCAAATCTTCAGTAAGAGCAACTCAAACACTGCTCCTGCTTAAAGAAGCTGGATATAAGAATGTGAAGGTTTATGATGGTGCATGGTTCGAGTGGTCTGGAAATGATGCTCCACAAGTAGAAAAGGTTGAAGAAAAAGTAGTTCCATCTGCTGGCGATGGTTCTTGATTGAAATCATGCTGACTGTTTCAAAGTGCAATACACAAAATGTATGAGTATTCAATCACATATGGATAGCATTAAAAGCCTTTGCTACACATTTCATGTGTAGCAAAGGCTTTTTTATATGATTTAGGATATCAAGCATAATAATAGGGGCTGAAACTCAGCCCCCACCATTTATGTGTAATATTTTCTAGGCAATGTGATCTGCAGCCATTCTCGCAAAGTTGCAAGACAGGTCAGAAACACGTTCCAGGTTGTTGATGATTTCAAGATAGTAAATACCGGATTGAGAATCACACTGGTTGTTGTGAAGTCTCGTAAAGTGATCTTGTCTCGCATTTCGCTCAAGCATATCCATTTCCTTTTCCAGTTCATAGACCTGAGCAATTTTTGCTTCATCTGGTGCTTCAATAACTTCAAGCGCAAGTGTAAGCGTTTTTGAAGTGATTTCATGCATCTCTTGAAGTGAAGCGCGTGACATTTCACTGAAAGTAATTTTGAATTCATCAATTGACGTAATGAGTTCGGCGATGTTGTCCGCATGGTCGCCAATGCGTTCTATGTCATTCACTGTATTGAATAAGCTATTCACATAGGTTCTGTCTTCAACCTTTAGATCACAGTTTGAAAGCTTAACCAGATATTCTGTAATTTCCTTTTCAAAAGCGTTGATTTCTTTTTCAATTCGGAATGTTTCTGCAACATTTTCATACTTACCTGAAAAGAGTGTGTCCATAGCAGCATTCAAACTCTGCTGAGCTCTTTGGCCCATGTGTACAGTCTCTTGAACAGTACTGTTTAGAGCGATACTTGGTGTTTCAAGAATACGCTCATCGATATATTTTGTAAGCTTTTCCTTTTGCTCATCGCCCTTGTCAGGAACAAGGAACATGGCAATCTTAATTAGGATAAATGCAAATGGGAACTGAATGATTACGTTGGCAATATTGAAAATAGTATGCGCATTTGCAATTTGACGGCCTACATCGGTTGGATCCCAGCTTGTAACAACATGCGTGATCGGTGTGGATAGGAATACCACAAAGAGGATGGTACCCACCAGGTTGAAGGCCATATGGATGATGGCTGCACGCTTTGCGTTTTTGCTGGCACCAATACTTGAAAGCAGGGCTGTTGTACATGTACCCATGTTATCACCGTAAAGGATTGGCAGTGCTGCTGCAAGCGGCAGGATACCTTGTGAGGCAAGGGCAATAAGCATACCAATAGAAGCACTCGAAGACTGTACAACAAATGTCAGCGTCAAGCCGATGAGTACGCCAAGTATTGGATTATGACTCAGGTTGGCCATCAGCACATTGAAAGTTTCCAGCTCGCGAAGCGGCTTTAAGGAATCCTTCAGGAACTCCATACCGATGAATAGGATACCGAGACCAATCAGGATTTCAGCAAAGTTCTTTTGCTTGTCCTTTTTAGCAGTCATCCATAGGATCATACCAATGCCTACAGAAACAGGCGCGATTTTATCAACTGACAATGAAACAATCTGTCCTGTGATGGTTGTACCAACATTTGCACCCATGATAACGCCTACAGCTTGAGTAAGCTTCATCATGCCTGCGTTTACAAAACCTACGACCATAACGGTTGTAGCACTGGAGCTCTGAATAACACCAGTAACGACTGTACCGACGATAACACCCATCAAACGATTGCGTGTGAGCAGCTCGATGATCTTTTCCATTTTGCGACCCGCAGATTTCTGAAGGCCAGCACTCATGACTTGCATTCCAAAGAGGAATAGTCCTAAACCACCTATAACACCAATTAATACTTCCAAAAGTCCACCTCGTTAATATTAAAATTATAACCTTGTCTACAATTGCCTCGTTAATTCTAATTTACAGGCGTTGATTTTATGTTATAGACATGTTAATTCTATGTTAAGTGGTCTTGGATTTCGTTTGATATCTCAAGTGTTTTGTCGTCCTTGCATAAGCTGAGGCTGATATCCCACAATTTATCCTGCAGGGCTTCATCTAAGGCGAAGTCCTTTTCATCTATTTCAATAAAAGCACCCTTTTTCCAAGTCATGAGCTTGCCGGACTTTTCTAGGCTGTGACGGGCATCTTCTGTAAATAGGGGCGCCATAATCTTCCCGCAGGTTTCCATTGAAATAAAAGTACCAAACAGTTTCATAAGAGAAGCTGCAATCCGCATGGGGGCAGGAATGATATTGAGTTGATTGGTCCAGACCGTCTTACTGATATGAAATCCTACAAAGGATATGGAGACATTTGGCTTGTTCTGATAGAGCCGATGAAGCCTATATAGGAACATACGCTTGGCAACCATTGCCTGACCAATAGCTTGCTCATAGTTCCACTTGTCAGCCATTTGCAGATTGTCCCAGTGCATTTCGCCAAAGGAAGCTGCGTTAAATATGATTCTTCCGCCTGATTCAGATTTTTCAATTAGGTCGAGTAGATTCAAAACCAGCATGTACTGAGATAGGTAATTGACCTGGAAATGTGCATCGAGCCCATCTTCAGTCTCAACACGCTGCGGAGCATATCCGATGCCGGCATTGATAAATATGCCATCTAAGCTGTCGTGTTTTTCATGCAGTTCATGAATAGCCCTTTTAACATCGCTGAATTTTGTTAAATCGCATAGAACCATGGAAGCTTTTGTATTGGAGCATTCCTTTCTAAATTCTTCTATGACTTCCTGA
This sequence comes from uncultured Acidaminobacter sp., assembly GCA_963678925.1. Taxonomy (GTDB): domain Bacteria; phylum Bacillota; class Clostridia; order Peptostreptococcales; family Acidaminobacteraceae. The sequence goes on from OY787533.1 coordinate 2,997,519, forward strand.
CCCAGTGCTTTTGACCGACATAAAATAATAAGTTCATGTTCATTTTGACCACTGGACGACAGTACTTTTGCAACACCTTTCCCCATGCCGTTGGTGCCGCCAGTAATAAGTATTTTCATAAATCATTCACCGCTTTCAAAGACTGATTCCCCAAAATCACAAATCGTATATTTAATAAATACAATTCTATAGATGAAATCTTAGAGTTCCCTGAGAAGAGGATTAATTTTGGCAATATAGGTCTTTGGGTGCTAAACTTGTGTCTTCTGTGTTATGATAAATTTACATGGAAGAAACAGTAAACCGTGTATGCTGGTGGCTGATATGGGAGGGACGTTACTGGCGTCGCCGCCCCATATTTGAAAAACACTTGCGTATGGAGTGCAGAATAAGCGTAAACATATAATGAAGAACATTGTGAATTTCAAAATATGGGCTTGAGTAGAGTGGCCTCGACAAGCCTTATTTTGAGTGTATTAATAGTTTGAGACTTTACTGAGGATGATGTTGTGGAGGCGGTCATGGATAAGTTTATTGATATGTTTAAAAAGGGAACGCAGTTTGTAAATATTGTGTCGGCAGTAAGCTCAGAAGAGCTGACCTTCAGTGATCACATAAGTACGGCCTATACCAGCGAGGAATGCATAAAGTTCATTCCGGCATCTGGTGCAGCCACTAGAATGTTCAAAAATCTGTATGAGTTCTTAGACAACCAGGTAGAAACGGATTTCGTGAATGTTTTTTTCGACAACTTGGAAAAGTTTGCGTTTTACAAGCTGCTAGACCTAAGCGGACTCGACAAGAACCGTCTTGAAGATAGAGTTCAGATAGTGAACAAGGTACTTAACACAGATCTAAACTATGGGCAGTTGCCGAAAGCGCTTATCAAAATGCATACCTATGAAAGTGTGGCAACGACACCCATTGATGAGCACATTTATGAAGGTGAGAGCTACTTGGATTCAGAATTAGTCAATCTGCACTTTACAATATCCAAAGAGCACGAAGCGCTGTTTAATGCATATGTAGAAAACGCACTGAAAGACAAGCAGGATATTAACATTACATACTCGTTTCAAAAGAAGGAAACAGATACCCTGGCGGTAGATATGAATAACGCGCCATTTGTTCTTGAGAGTGGACAAGTCCTATACCGGGCCGGGGGCCATGGTGCCCTCATTGAGAATCTGAACGACCTGAACGGTGATATTATCTTTATAAAGAACATCGACAATGTATGTCATAAGGATCATTCCAAAGAAACCATTGACTCAAAAAAAATGCTTGCTTCCATAGGCCTTGAAGTTAAGGCACAAGTAGATGGACACATTAAGTCAATACTTGAGAATGACTTTGATCTTGCCCAAATTCAGGCCTTTATCAATTCAGTCCTGAATATTAGATTTAAAAATGAGCTTACAAAAGAAAAAGCCCTGGAAATACTAGATAGACCTCTAAGAGTCTGTGGTGTGGTAAAGAATCAGGGAGAGCCCGGTGGCGGTCCCTTTATTGTAGATAACGGTGACTATTTCGACTTGCAAATCTGTGAAAAGGCAGAAATCGATTTGGAAAACCCAGAGCATTTGGAAATACTAAATGCATCAAAGTATTTCAACCCGGTAGACTTGGTATGCTTCGTCAGAAACCATAGAGGTGAAAAGTTCAACCTGCTTGATTATATCAATAAGGACAGATATATCATCAGTGAGAAAACCTATAAGGGAAGAAAGCTAAAGGCACTTGAGCATCCAGGCCTCTGGAATGGCGCCATGCATCACTGGAACACGCTTTTTGTAGAGGTGCCACTTTCAACATTTAACCCGGTTAAGACTGTAAATGACCTTTTAAGACAAGGACATAGAGCCAAGGTGTAAAAGTGTTCTAACCAAAAAATGAAAATGAAAAACAGGTGTGCTAATATCGAAGTAGGCGAGCCTCTTGAGGCAGATTTCAAGCATTAGAATAACCTGATAAATCGATAATTTGAATAGCCTGGTGAAGTCAAAGGATGGTGGATAAGATGATTTACGATAAAATTGCAAACATAAATGATTATGATTTGAAGCATGCACATTTGAAGCGTGCACTTACAAGCATTGCGCGTGGCGAATACTTGAATTTTGAATCCGGAAAAAATGAGATAGAGGGTGACAATCTGTATGCAATCAGAGTGAAACTGTCACTTGGAGATTATGAGGAAGGTATTTTTGAAGCCCACAAGAAATATGTCGATATACATGTACCTGTTACAAACAGTGAAGATGTAGGGATTGCATTTGTAGAGGATATTACGGTCACATCTGATTATGATGCGGCAGGTGATTGTCTTTTAGGAAAATCAGATACCTGTATGGATGTAAGGCTTTCAGAAGGTGAGTTTCTGCTTGTATTCCCTCAAGACGCACATAAAGTTGGTGTTTCAAAGGCCAACATCGGCAAGACATACGAGAAGGTCATCTATAAGGTACTTCTATAATGATAAAAAGACGCGTAAGTCCTTCGTGGGACCTGCGCGTTTTTTAAGTAAACAGATTTGGGATGATGGCGTGATAAAGGCACATTTGCAAATCCGCTGTACAGGTGAAGTCCATATGGGGTACAAGTTAAGTGTATGATTTAAGTGTACTTTTGATATCCGAGGAGATTCTATCATGGAAAAAATCAAATGGACCAGCTTCTTAAAAGATGTTTTTACCTGTTCATTGGGTGCTTATGGTGGTCCGGAAGCGCATTATGGTGTCTTTACAGATCAATTGGTGATAAAAAAGAAGTATTTGACGGAAGAGGAGTTACTTGAGCTGATGGCTTTGACGGGGATTTTACCCGGACCAAGCAGTACGCAGACTATTGTATCTATAGGTTATAAGACAGGTGGTCCCTGGCTGGCTGTTCTAACCATGCTGGTCTGGGCCTTGCCAGTCCTTAGTCTCATGACACTTCTATCGTTTCTAAGTGGATTCTTGCTGAAAATGAACATATCGCAGGATGGACTGCGGTATATTGGGCCCATGGCGGTGGGGTTTATTGTAGTCGCGGCATACAGATTGGGGAATAAGGTTGTAAGAGATCGGTTTACCTTCCTGATTTTTGTTTTAGGTGGTGTAATAACTTACTTCATACGTACACCATGGGTATATCCCCTAGTCCTAATTTTGGGTGGTGCATCGAGCGTTGCACTTTCAGATGAAAAGGCGCTTTGGAATCATGTGCGTCTGAATCCCCCTTGGCGATATCTCATTGCTTTTGCCTGTATAGCCATTATGGGCATTGTCCTGACGCTTTCATGGGACAATAGAATCATTCATCTGTTTGAAAGCTTCTATCGTTACGGATACACGGTTATTGGTGGAGGACAGGTCGTTGTTCCACTCATGTACAGTGAGCTTGTAGACGTAAATCAGTATATGACAAACCAAGAGTTCCTAACCGGTTTTGGACTTGTGCAAGGTTTGCCAGGCCCCATGTTCAGCTTTAGTGCATACGCGGGGGGAATGGCGGCACGAGGCAGCTCGGCGATTTATCAGATGATCGGTGCCATGGCAGGTGGCATCGGTATATTCCTGCCGGGACTTCTTCTCATCTTCTTTGTGTATCCCGTTTGGGAGAAGTTAAAGAAAGTTCGCGGAATAAAGGTTTCATTAAGAGGTATTACAGCTGTTGCCGGGGGACTTATTACGGTTTCAGCACTCATCTTGATGCAGAAGAATGGATTTACTGCAGACAATATCCTAGTGGTCCTTCTTACTGCTGTTCTGCTGATTTCAAAAAAGGTACCCGCGCCGCTGATTGTGCTTTTGGCATTAGGGTTGGGCGTTTTAGTTTAGAATTGCTGTTTAAGAGGCATGAACCAACAAACCCTCGTAAAATCAAGATGCGATTTTACGAGGGTTTTATGCATGTCTATTAGGACTATTTCTTTTCAATCAAGGCCGTGCAGGCAGAAATGATTTTTGTGATATGCGAGCTGACAGCTTTTTCGATGGCCTTCTTGTCCTTGTTTTCAATCGCCATAATAATCTGGATGTGATCATTGTGTCTGATTTCCTTTGAAAACGAGTTGGTATCAAGCGCGGTATAATTCAGTTTCCACAACTCATTGATTTTCTTATGAAAATCCAATAAGAAGGGGTTCCCATAGATTTTAGTAATGAGTATTTCAAACTCCAGATTTACATAGGGCTTTTCAACATCAATTTCATCCATGAGCTGTAAGTTCAAATTCTCACTCGATTCATGGTCATAAAGTTCTTTGATTTGCTGTGGTGTAGCGACTTTACTGGCTTCAATAGCGGCGAAGGTCTCAAGCATGAGCCGTGATTCGGCGAGTTCTTTTAGTCTCAAAAGCAAGGCTTTTTCATCATCATCGGCCAGGTACCTGCTGAAAAACATGGGGTCCAGCTTATTTACAAAAATTCCGCTGCCATGTTTGATTTTAATGATCTCATTGGCTTCAAGTATTTTGAGAGCCTCACGTACAATGGGTCTGCTCACGTTCAAAAAAGAGGCGAGGTTTCTTTCTGTTGGAAGCTTATCGCCTTCTTTTAATGCATTTGATTGAATATATGAAATGATTTCTGATACCACAGCATTGTGGAGTAGGACTTTTTTTATGGGTTTCATTGTATTCCTGCAGTAAACTGCGCACCTTTCTGTAATTTCTAATAAAAGGATATCATAATCTAAACCGTTTGAATACCCGTGCAAGACAGGGCTTTCAAACGGTTTTGTATTTATATGGAAATGGAATTTTCAGAAAATGATGTGGAAATTCGTTGACAGTCAAAAGATATTGCACTTATAATGAAATTGGTAATAGGTATGACCAATTTTACAAAAGAGAGGTATGTTATGAGAATTACAGACGTAAAAGTCATCAAAGTGAATCGCTTCATGTACGTCAAAGTCTTTACGGACGAAGGTATCGAAGGTGTTGGAGAGTGTGGCGCTTGGGGGTTTCTAGATGCGGCGGCTGAAGCAGTCGAAACATTTAAGACCTATTTGATTGGGCAGGATCCTCTTAACATTGAGCAGCACTTCCAGTACATGTATCGATGCTTTCATTTCAGAGGCGCGGCGGTCATGGGCGCAATCAGCGCAATAGACATTGCACTTTGGGACATTGCAGGAAAACATTTCGATACACCAATTTACAATCTGATTGGGGGGGCTTGCAGAGATAAGATTCGGGTGTATTACCATGTTTCCGGGGAGACGACACAAGAGTTGGTTGAGAACTGTGTTAAGGCCAAAGAACTGGGATACACAGCAATTGGGCATCTGTCGCCATTCCTGGATGAGCCGAGAAGTAAACCCTACTATGAGTCCTATGCCAATATGATTGACAGAGCAGCGGATCGGGTTAGGCAGATCAGAGAAGCCGTGGGCAATGACATGGATCTTTGTCTTGAAATGCACAGACGACTTAAGCCATCTGAAGCTATTGCGTTTTCAAGAGCGGTAGAAAAGTATCTGCCATTTTTCCTTGAAGACCCGATTGTACCTGACAATTTTGACGGTATGGTTACCATTGCAGAACGCACACATATTCCGATTGCAACCGGAGAACGCTTCCATTCGCTTCAGGATTTTCAAATGTTGCTATCAAGACATGCTATGGGATATGCTAGAACCAGCGTTTGTGTTTGCGGCGGTATTACAGGTACTAAAAAAATTGCAGCCATTGCAGAAGCCTATGGCGTTAAGATTGTACCGCATAACCCGCTCAGCCCTGTAAGTTCAGTTGCTTGCATGCATCTTGCCACAGCAATTGACAACTTTGCGCTTATGGAACTGCCAGACCACGATGGCCTGTCTGCAACGGAGCGGTATACGAGCTCCGGTTCTGTGGATCAGAAATCCTTTACGCAGCGGGATATTGTTGACTGGATTCCAGTTGCTGAAAATGGCTATGTGAAATTGGAAGGGAAACCAGGCCTTGGAATCGAGCTAAAGCCTGATGTCGATAAGTTATATCCATATGAAAGACGAAAAATCAATACACGACTTAATGTGGATGGTTCAGTTGTTGATCAATAGTATATGGGAGGGATAGCTATGATTGAAAATAGAAATTCTAATGTAGATGAAGTGACTGAAAACAAGAATTCGAAATTGAATCAAATCGTAATGGGATTCATTCCCTTAAAATATTTTGTAATGTTCTTCATCATCACAATTGCGGGTGTCTATTTTGAAGCGACACCCAAAGGCTTTTTAGGCGGATTTATGCTTTGTACGATCTTTGGAATTACCCTTGAGAAATTAGGCGACAACATTCCGATTGTGAAAGACTACTTTGGCGGTGGACCTTTTGTAGCTATTTTCGCGGCTGCTGCAATCGTTTACTTTGGATGGATGCCAGAGGCTGCGGTGAATCAGATTCGGGATTTCATCAAACCGATGGATTATATCGGCCTGATTGTCGGCGCTCTTATCTGTGGCAGCATTCTCACAATGGATAAGAAGCTGCTTATTAAAGCGGGCAGTTTATATGTCATTCCAATATTCGGTGCCATTATTTGTGCCTTTGGACTGACGGGTGTGATTGGCATGGCAATGGGCTTTGGCTGGAAAGAGGCAATTATGTTTGTTTCACTTCCTATCATGGGCGGTGGCACATCGGCAGGCGCAGTGCCACTTTCGCAGATGTATGGTTCCGTACTTTCACAGGACAGCTCCTATTATCTGTCTCTGATTATGCCAGCGGTAGGTATCGGCAACGCCCTTGCCATTGTTGTCGCAGGCTTCCTTGACAGAGTTGGAAAGAAAGCACCTGCACTGACTGGTAATGGCGTCCTGATGCACGGCTTTGAGGTTGAAACCAAGGCAGATGCAAAAGAAAGACGTGATTATGGTGAAATGGGCGTTGGTTTTCTCATAACAGCTATGTTTTTCACACTTGGAATTATTCTAAGCAAGTTTGTACCAATGATTCACTATTATGCATGGACAATTATCTGTGTTGCAGTCGCAAAAATATCGGGCGTATTTCCCAGAGAACTGGAAGGTTCGATTAAGCAGTGGTATCAGTTCCTTCAGAAGATATCAATTCCAGCGGTACTCTTTGGCATTGGTTTTGTCTACACAGACTTAAATGTTGTGTTTTCTGCGCTGACGCCAACATATTTCATACTTGTTCTTGCGACAATCGTTGGTGCTGTAGTTGGTGCCGGTGTTCTTGGAAAGGTTGTTGGATTCTTTCCGATTGAAGCAGCCATCACGGCTGGTCTGTGTATGGCAAACATGGGTGGTTCTGGTGACCTCGCAACACTGGGTGCAGCGAAAAGAATGGAACTGATGCCGTTTTCGCAAATTTCAAGTCGTATAGGCGGTGCGATTATTCTGGTCATTTCAAGTATTTTGGCAGGCATCTTGGGTGCTGGGCTTTAGATGAAGGAGTAGGCAATGCATGCAATAGAAAAAATTCTGGCGAGAAATGCTGGGAAGGACAAGGTTGCTGCAGGTGAAATCGTCAACTGCAAGATTGATTTCGCGGAAATAAATGACCTCTACCTGCAAACCCTCTTTTCCTTTGAAGAAATGGGTGGCAAAGAGGTGTGGGATCCGGAGAAAATTGCCTTTGTGTTTGATCATTACTCGCCGGCACCAACCATTCAGACAGCAGCTATTCATAAGCAAATGCGGTCCTTTAAAGATACGCAGTGTTTAACACACCATTTTGATATCAATAAGGGCGTATGTCATCAGGTTATGCCGGAGGCGGGAATTGTTTGGCCCGGAATGATCCTTGTCGCAACCGATTCGCACTCAACAACCCACGGTGCTTTTGGTGCATTTGGGACAGGGGTTGGCGCGACAGACCTGGCAACGATTTTACTCAGTGGTGAATTATGGTTCAGGGTACCTGAGGTTATAAAAATTGTACTCGATGGAGCCCTGCAGCCTGGCGTGTTTGCCAAAGATGTCATTCTTAAAATATTAGGAACTCTTAAAGCCGATGCAGCAGTCTACAAGGCTATTGAGTTTTCTGGGAGCTATGTTGACAAGATTGGTGTGGCAGACAGAATGACAATCTGCAATATGGCGGTTGAAATGGGCGCTAAAACGGCATACATGAAGCCCAATGAAGCAGTCTTGGCATATGTCAGAAGTCGCACTGATAAAGAATTCATAATTGACGAGACCGATGATGATTATGTCTACGATTGCACTTACTATTTTGATGTGGATACGATTAAGCCCCAAGTCGCTAAGCCCCATAGCGTGGATAATGTGGAAGATTTGGATGCAGTGATTGCAAAAGGTGCAATTAGAGTAGATCAAGCCTTTATTGGTTCATGTACGGGTGGAAGACTTGAAGACATTGAAGCCACATATCGTGTTTTAGATGGAAAATCCATATGCGATCATACACGGCTGGTGGTTATTCCTGCATCCGCTGAGGTGTATCAAAAGGCAATGGACAAAGGCTACGTTCAGAGCCTGATGACATCTGGTGCTACATTTGCATCCCCTGGATGTGGTCCCTGTCTTGGAACACATGCCGGACTGCTTGGGCCAGGCGAGGTTTGCGTCTCTGCAACGAACCGGAATTTTCCTGGTCGGATGGGTAGTACGGAAGGGTCCATTTATTTGACATCGCCAGCGACCGTTGCAGCATCAGCTTTGAGTGGCTATTTGCAAAGTCCAGCAGGATTTTTTGTTGGAGGTGACGCATAATGGAAAGTGTCAGAGGCAAGGCCTTTAAGTTCGGTAAAAATATTGATACCGACCAGATATACCCGGGACGTTATTTGGAGCTAGTAGAGCCTGAAGACATAGCTAAGCACTGCATGGAGGGCGCTGATCCATCCTTTGTTACGAGAATGAAGAAGGGCGATATTATTGTGGCAGGCAAGAACTTCGGCTGCGGATCCAGCAGGGAACATGCGCCAATAACACTCATTAGTGCAGGTGTCGGCGCAGTAGTTGCAGAATCTTTTGCGAGAATCTTCTTCAGAAATGCCATCAATCTTGCACTACCCCTCATGGTGTGTCCTGGAATTGGTGACAAAGTGCGTGACCATGACTTGATTGAGGTGAATGTTCAAGAAGGCTGTATTCATAATCTCACCAGTGGAGAGCGAATTCAGGGTGAGCTTCTATCAGACTATGTTCTCCAAATTCTGGAGAGCGGTGGCATTAAGCCTATGCTCTTAGAGCGTTTTAAGAAGTAGCAGACTAAGCGTTTAGCAAAAATAGATTTGATTATGATTTGAAATCTCTCAGTCCTATGGCTGGGAGATTTTCATATGCGTGTAATTCTAAAAATATGCATTTGAAGATAGGATGAAAAATTTGAAAATAGCCTTGACCTAAAGTTAACTTTAGCATGTATGATTGTCTTATGAGGTCGATAAAATCGAGTTGAATGGTGGTGCGCATGGATGAAAAGGACAGCTTTGTATGTCGTATGGCTATTTATTGTGATTGTTTCAGGGGCATGTACCGTGAATCTATCTGAAGGAGGTGTCGTTTTAACACCTGCTGAAAATGATGGAGAGATAGAGACGCGTATCAGTGCAGGGGAAAACACACTGTTTGAAGAAGAGACATCAATTGAAGCGCAAATAGGTATTGGAGAAAAAACGTCTGATAAAGAGAAGGAGTTGAATGTATCTGTGAACATCAAATTAACGGTAGGAAATCAGGTTCTGGAAGCAGTGCTTGCTGAAAACACAAGCGCAGAAGCTTTACTTGATAAGCTTAAGGAAGGTCCTGTGACCATAGACATGCGCGACTATGCTTCTATGGAAAAAGTAGGTGATTTTCCATGGCATTTGCCAAGAAATGATCAGCAGATTACCACTGAGGCGGGTGATCTGATCTTATACCAGGGAAAGGCTTTTGTGATTTATTATGCGCCAAATTCCTGGAATTTCACTAGAATCGGGAAAGTTGAAGGCATGACAGGGGCTGAACTCAAATCACTACTAGGGAGTGGGAATGTGGCCGTAACACTGAGTATTGAATAGTCTTACGATTAGAATAGAAATGAAAAAATTCCTTGACCTAAAGCTAACTTTAGCTGTTAAGGTGGTCTTATAGATGAAGTTAATCGAAAGGAGACCGGCAGAAGGTCTCGAAGAAAGGTAGGTAGAAGAAAATGGAAAAGAGCAAATTAGAATTGACACAGGCGTGGGACAAAGTATTTCCACAAAGCGACAAAGTAAATCATAGAAAAATCACATTCCATAACCGCTATGGTGTAACCCTTGCAGCAGATATGTATGAACCAAAGGATGCTGCGGGCAAAATGCCGGCCATTGCAGTATCAGGACCGTTTGGTGCCGTAAAGGAGCAGTCTTCAGGTCTTTATGCACAAACACTGGCTGAACGTGGCTTTATAGCAATTGCATTTGATCCTTCCTTCACTGGTGAAAGTGGTGGATTCCCGCGTGATGTTGCTTCGCCGGATATCAATACAGAAGATTTTTCAGCAGCGGTTGATTTCCTATCCACTCAGGAAAATGTCGATCCTGAACGTATTGGTATTGTTGGCATCTGCGGATGGGGTGGACTGGCTCTGAATGCGGCAGCAAATGATACACGAATTAAGGCAACACTCACAGCAACCATGTATGACATGACACGGGTTACAGCAAATGGCTATTTTGACTCGATGGATGCAGATGCGCGTTATGCAATGCGCAAGCAGCTCAATGCTCAAAGAACTGCAGATTACAGGAATGGTTCATATGGAAAGGCCGGCGGTGTGCCAGGACAGCTTCCAGAAGAAGCGCCTTTCTTTGTAAAAGACTATCACACATATTATAAGCAGACACGCGGTTATCATGAGCGTTCTCTAAACTCAAATGGTGGCTGGAATCTGACTTCGGCTCTTTCCTTTGCGAACATGCCGATCCTTCAGTACAGCGATGAAATCCGCAGTGCCGTACTTATGATTCACGGTGAAAAGGCCCACTCTGTCTACTTCAGTCAAG